>JAGASC010000141.1 GCA_017621905.1 Roseburia sp. | reverse complement strand
TATG
Organism: Roseburia sp.; assembly: GCA_017621905.1. Taxonomy (GTDB): domain Bacteria; phylum Bacillota; class Clostridia; order Lachnospirales; family Lachnospiraceae; genus Roseburia. Next base: position 7,963 of record JAGASC010000141.1, on the reverse strand, counting down.
GACTGCTTACTGCATCCGGAGAAGCATGCGCCGGTCATTCATACGGAAAGCTGTGAAAAATGTGCCTATGAGCGGGCCTGCGCTGCCAGCTGTATTTTTGACGCCATCGAGGAAAGTGACGGCGATATCAAAATCAATCCGGAAAAATGTGTGGGCTGCGGGGTATGTGTGGATGCCTGCCGCTTGAAGAAACTGGAGGAAAGCAAGGATGTGCTTCCGGTGTTAAAAGCCGTAAGGGAAGAAGGAAAAGACGTATATGCACTGGTGGCACCCGCCTTTATCGGACAATTTGGTGAAAATGTCACCCCGGGCAGAATCCGGACCGCATTAAAGGCAGTGGGATTTAAGGGAATGATTGAAGTGGCGGTATTTGCAGATATTCTGACCTTGAAGGAAGCCCTGGAATTTGACCGGCATGTACTGACAGAGCAGGATTTCCAGCTGACCAGCTGCTGTTGTCCGGTATGGATTGCCATGATCCGGAATATCTATTCAGAGCTGGTGCCGCACGTACCCGGGGCAGTATCCCCCATGGTGGCAGCAGGGCGGGTGGTAAAGCAGATTTACCCGGAAGCCGTGACCGTTTTCATCGGTCCGTGCATGGCAAAGAAAAAGGAAGCAAAGGAGCCGGACATTGCAGATGCGGTGGATTATGTGCTGACCTTCCAGGAGATGCAGGACATTTTTGATGCGGCTGAAATCCATCCCGGAGAATTGACGGAGGAGGCTATGGAACATTCCTCGCGGGCCGGAAGGATTTATGCCAGAACCGGCGGTGTCAGTGAGGCGGTAAAAAAGACAGTGGAACAGTTAAGCCCTCATCGTGAAATTATGGTACACGCCGAACAGGCAGACGGTGTGCCGGCCTGTCGTGCTTTGATTGATAAAATAAAATCCGGAGAGACTACGGCTAATTTTTTTGAAGGTATGGCTTGTAAGGGCGGCTGCGTGGGTGGTCCCAAAGCGGTAATTCCAAAAGAGGAAGGGAAGGAGCAGGTGAATCTGTACGGAGACGCGGCCATATACCGGACTCCGCTGGAGAGTCCTTACGTAATGGAACTGCTGGCCAGACTGGGATTTGGTTCGGTGGAGGACCTGATCGAGAAAAGCGACCTGCTTACCCGGAATTTCGGGTAAAAAAGCAGGATATTTTTCCAGGTGTCCTAATACTGTATTACGATTTACAGAAAAATGATGCTGAATAGCAATTTTATAAAATTTAGGAAACAGTTTTTTACTGTTTTGGGCATATACAAAAAAAGTTTCTTACTATGCCCAAACTGAAGCTTAAAAGAGCAGAAAAAAGCTAGTTTATAAGCCATTTTGGGCATATACAAAAAAAATTGTTTCCAATGCCCAAGAAAATGAAAAATCATTGGGCATAGAGGAGCATTTTTTTTGTATATGCCCAAATGAACCAAATAAAAATATATTTGCATAGAATTTCTACAAAATTTTGGGCATGGAAAACAAATTTTTTTGTATATGCCCAAGTGCTTTTGAGATAGTTACGAATTTGCGTGCAGAAATCAAGCGTTACTGAGAACGGAGTGAAAAGTAACAGAACAGTTACTTTTCGCACCCACGCCACGCACTCTGCTGCGGGGCGTGGAGCCATTACGTAGAACACAGAACAGATATTCTGAAAAAAGGTGCAAGAACGAGTGTTTGCGTTATAAGGGAGACTGTGTTAAAATAGGGAAAAGAAAAAAGCAAGGCAAAGAAAAAGATGAATAGAAAATTAAATATAGAGAAAAAAGTATAAGGAAAAAACTGAGTTTGGAAGGGAGTACAATCGATATGCTGCCACAGGATTTTCTGGACAGAATGGAACAAATGTTAGGAGAGGAGTACCCGGCATTTCTGGCAAGTTATGAAAAGGAGCGATTTCAGTCATTGCGGGTAAATCTATTAAAAAATGACAGGGAGACTTTTTTAAAGAAGTCTCCTTTCGCGCTGGAACCAATCCCCTGGTGTACCAATGGATTTTATTATAGTGAACAGGACAGACCCGGAAAGCATCCTTATCACGAGGCCGGGGTCTACTACATACAGGAACCAAGCGCCATGGCGCCGGCGGAATATCTGATGGATGGGGTAGAGGTCATGGAACAGGAGCGGATCTTAGACCTCTGCGCAGCCCCGGGCGGCAAGAGTACCCAGATTGCAGCGGCTATGGGAGGACAGGGAATTTTGGTGTGCAACGAGATTCATCCGGCAAGGGCTAAGATTCTTTCGGAAAATGTGGAGCGGATGGGTATTCGCAATGCCATGGTGACCAACGAAACACCCCAGCGGCTTTCGGAGGTGTTTACCGAGTATTTTACCAGAATCCTGGTGGATGCGCCCTGTTCCGGTGAGGGAATGTTCCGCAAGAACGAGGATGCCTGCGGGGAGTGGAGTCTCGGGAATGTGCAAATCTGTGCGGACAGACAGGATGAAATATTAGATTGTGCAGCAGGAATGCTGGCTTCCGGCGGCAGGCTGGTCTATTCCACCTGTACCTTTGCCCCGGCGGAAAACGAAGGCAGTATCAGCCGGTTTTTGCAGAGGCATCCGGAATTTATAATTGAAAGAGTAAAAAAAGTGGAAGGAATGGAAGGCGGTGTAGCTGCCTGGGCTTCCTGGTCGGAAGAGCTTTGCAACACGATTCGTTTGTGGCCCCATAAGTTAAATGGAGAGGGACATTATCTTGCGGTCCTGCGCAAAGCGGGCGAGCTTCGATATGACGGTGCGGGATACTGTCGGAATGGTCTGGAAACCGGGATTTCTGCAAAAGAACAGAAAATGCCTGGAAAGGGCTGTGTGGAGTTTCTGGAATTTGCAAAAGAGGCGCTGAAGGTATCTCTGGAAGGAACCTATTTGAAATTTGGAGACCAATTATACATGGCACCGAAGGGAATGCCTGCGGTAAAAGGCCTTAAAGTATTGCGTCCGGGCCTTCATTTGGGAACTATAAAGAAAAATCGGTTCGAGCCTTCCCATGCACTGGCGCTGGCACTTCATCCGGAGGAAGTGATGCATATTGCAGAGTTAAAATATGAGGAAACAGATCGTTTGACGGGAATGAAGGAAGACAGAGGTGAAGATTCTGCGGACAAGTCGAAATTGAGCAAAGAAATCCGCGGCTACCTGAATGGAGAGACTTTTACTTATGAAGGAGTGAAGGGCTGGTATCTGATTACGGTGGATGGCTACAGTATCGGTTGGGGCAAGCTGGCTGGCGGTGTGATGAAGAATCATTATCCTAAGGGGCTTCGGAAGTTGATTTAATGCAACCAAAAAGGAAACATCAGATTTTTTGCCGGATTTGCAATACGGATTGAAAAGCATATTGATCTGCAGTTTTGGATTGGGAAGCGGGATTGTGTAATGAGATATGTGATGGAGATATGTAATGGAGCAGATGAGCTTATTTGATAACAGAGAGAGCAGTGCGCCGCTGGCCAGCCGGCTTCGGCCGGAGACACTGGAGGAATACGTGGGGCAGACCCATCTTCTGGGAAAAGGAATGATTCTGCGGCAGCTGATTGAAAAGGATCAGATTTCTTCCATGATTTTCTGGGGACCGCCCGGAGTGGGAAAAACGACTCTGGCGCGCATCATTGCGGGCAGAACAAGGGCAGATTTCGTGGATTTTTCTGCGGTCACCAGCGGAATCAAGGAAATCAAGGAGGTCATGGCACAGGCAGAGAGTAGCAGAAAAATGGGAATCCGCACCCTGCTTTTTGTGGACGAGATTCATCGGTTCAACAAGGCGCAGCAGGATGCCTTTCTTCCTTATGTGGAAAAGGGAAGCATTATTCTGGTGGGCGCCACCACGGAAAATCCTTCCTTTGAGATCAATTCCGCTCTTTTGTCCCGATGCAAGGTTTTTGTGCTGAAGGCGTTGGAGGAAGCGGAGATCGAAAAGCTGTTGGAGCACGCATTAAAAAGCCCGAAGGGTTTTGGAAATCAGCGGGTACATATGGAGCAGGAGGAAATGCTGGCCATTGCGCGATTCGCAAACGGGGATGCCAGGACCGCTCTCAATACACTTGAAATGGCAGTGTTAAACGGAGAAATACGGGCAGATGGGATTTTTGTGAGCCGGGAGGCAGTGGCTCAGTGCATGAACCGGCGTTCCCTGCTTTATGACAGAAACGGGGAAGAACATTACAACCTGATCTCCGCGCTGCACAAATCCATGCGCAACAGTGACCCGGATGCGGCAGTTTATTGGATGCAGCGGATGTTAGACGGCGGGGAGGATCCGCTTTATGTGGCAAGACGGCTGATTCGTTTTGCCAGTGAAGACGTGGGGATGGCAGATCCAAGAGCGTTACAGATTGCAGTGTCGGCTTATCAGGCCTGCCATTTTATCGGAATGCCGGAGTGCGATGTGAATCTTGCCCAGGCAGTGGTCTACCTTTCCATGGCGCCTAAGTCCAACGCCCTTTCCATGGCGTGCGAGGAATGTAAACGGGATATCAGGGAGCTGCCTGCGGAGCCAGTGCCGCTGCAGATTTGTAATGCGCCCACCGGATTGATGAAAGAGCTGCATTATGGCGAAGGCTATATTTATGCTCACGACACGGAGGAGAAGCTATCCCGCATGCAGTGCCTGCCGGATGCGCTTTCGGACAGAAGATATTATGAGCCGACAGGGCAGGGTGAGGAAAAAAGTGTGAAAGAACGTTTGGAGGCAATTCGTAAGTGGAAATGTGATAAATAATAGTGTATTGACAAAAGTGAGCAGTGCCTAAGTAAAAGTAATGACTACTCGTAACTGTGAAGGTACTGAATAGTTATGAATACGCAATAAAAAGAAAGGTATGAGCATAATGAGGATAACCAGTCTGCACATCCGGAATTTCAAAGCAATCCGGGATATGCAAATCGAAAACATAGAAAATGCATTAATTCTGGTAGGTAAAAATGATACCGGAAAGACCACGGTGCTCGATGCAATCCGGGCGGCTGCCGGAAATTATCAGGTCTTGCGGCAGGATTTTGCCGAGGACTATGCCAATATCGAAATAGCGGTTTCCCTGGAAATTTCGGAAGACGATTTAGCACAGATGCATCAGAATGGGGTGGTTAGCCAGTATAAACGCAGGGATTTATGGCAGCAGGATTTTTGCAAAAAGCTTCCGTCCTTTGATGGAAATGTTCTGACCTTTACTTTTGTGGCGAATCAGGAGGGATGGGTGCGCTGGCAGGATGGAATCCAGAAAAATAATCCTTACATCAGAGAAGTTCTTCCAAAAATCTATTATATGGATGCTGAGCGCAATTTAAACCAACTGCAGGGCGACCTTTTGATGCTGCAGGAGGATGAACTGCTAAAACAAATGCGGGCAGACACCTGTATGTTCAACCAGGCAAAACGCTGCAGCCACTGTTTTTCCTGTATAGGTCTGATTAATCAGAAAACCCCGGAGGAACTGAATGCTTTTGAGACAGCAAAGCTTCTGGACTACAAGCTTTATCAGCTGAATCTGGATGATTTTGCAAAAAAGGTCAACGAAAATTTCCGGAAAAATGGCGGGCAGGATGAAATCCTTTATTCCATGAACCGGGATGTGGAGCAGATGCTTCAAGTGACTACAGAAATTCACAATGCATCCCAGAACCTGACACGGCCCATTGACCGGATGGGAAAGGGCATGCGCAGTATTTATATGCTGTCTTTGCTTGAGACTTATGCGGAGGATTCAGGGAGAATTCCCAGTATCATCATGATAGAGGATCCGGAAATTTTTTTGCATCCCACACTTCAGAAGGTATCGGGTGATATTTTGTACCGTTTATCCCGGAAAAACCAGGTTATTTTTTCTACGCATTCACCGAATCTGCTGCCGGACTTTAACAGCCGTCAGATCAGGCAGACTGTTTTGGATGAGGAAGGGTACCCGGTGGTGCGGGAAAATACGGATATCAGTGCCATCTTAGATGATTTGGGCTATACAGCCAATGATCTGATGAATGTGAATTTTGTATTTATCGTGGAGGGAAAACAGGATAAGAGCCGCCTGCCGCTTCTGATTCAGAAATATTACTCGGAAACCTACGATGAGGCGGGAAATCTTTCCAGGATTGCCATTATTACCACCAACAGTTGTACCAACATCAAGACTTATGCCAATTTGAAATATATGAATCAGATTTATCTGCGGGATCAGTTCATGATGATCCGGGACGGAGACGGCAAGGACAGAGAGGCACTGCGCAGGCAGCTTTGCAATTACTATGAGGAGCGGAGCAGACAGGAAGTAGATACACTGCCCAGGGTGCGAAAGGAAAATGTGTTGATTTTGAAATACTATTCTTTTGAAAACTATTTTCTGAACCCGGCGGTCATGGCACAGCTTGGAATTGTGAAGTCGGAAGAACAGTTTTACGAGGTGTTTCTGAAAAAATGGAAAGAATATCTGTACCGGATTTCCAGCGGAAGGCATTTGGTGGAGGTCATCGGGCAGGATATGGAGACTGTGGAGGACGTGAAGCGCTACATGGAAGAAATCCGGATTTATATGCGTGGACATAATCTGTATGATATTTTTTATGGCAGGTATAAAGGACGGGAGACGGAAATTTTAAAGCGTTATATCGAAGTGGCGCCAAGAGAGGATTTCGCGGATATTCTGGACGCAATTGATCATTTTATTTATTTTGAGAACAGGAAGAAAGAAAGGACAACACAGTAGAGACATGGATGATATGGATATTGGCATAGCACAGACGACACAGGCAATACCGGAAGAACAGAAGCGGGTGATGCCGGAGGGAGAGAGACAGGCGATACCGGGAGAAGAAGTGCAGGTGATACCGGGAGAAAAGGTGCAGGTGATACCGGGAGAAGAGGTGCAGGAAATACCGGAAAGACAGGCACAGATAGAAAAGAGCCTGCGAAAGAAATTTCACAAAGATATTTTCAGTCGTTTTACCAAGGCAATCAACAACTATCAGCTGGTACAGGAGGGAGACCGAATCGCTGTCTGTATTTCCGGCGGAAAAGATTCCATGCTGTTGGCCAAGTGCTTTCAGGAACTGCTGAATCACAGAAAAGTACACTTTGAGCTGGTGTTTCTGGTGATGGATCCGGGGTACACCGAGGTGAACCGCAAAAAGATAGAAGAAAATGCAAAAATCCTCGGCATTCCGCTGACGATTTTTGAAACGGAAATATTTGATTCCGTCTTTGACATTGAGAAAAATCCCTGTTACCTTTGCGCGCGAATGCGCCGGGGACATCTTTACAGTCAGGCGAAAGCGCTGGGCTGCAATAAAATTGCACTGGGGCATCATTACGACGATGTAATCGAGACCATCCTGATGGGCATGCTCTACGGTGGCCAGATACAGACCATGATGCCAAAACTGCACAGCACAAATTTCCCCGGCATGGAGCTGATTCGCCCGCTTTACCTTGTCCGGGAGGCGGATATCAAGCACTGGCGTGACTATAATGGCCTGGACTTTTTGCAGTGTGCCTGTCGCTTTACCGAGAACTGCGCCAACTGCGACAGCGAAGGAATATCGCTCTCCAAGCGCCAGGAAATCAAGAAACTGATACAGCAGCTGGAACAGGTAAACCCCTATGTGGAGTCTAATATTTTTAAAAGTGTGGAAAATGTAAATCTGAATACAGTTATCGCCTACAAAAAGGATGGAGAGCGTCATCATTTTCTGGATGATTACGACATATAAATTTTTTGTTTTGGTTTTCAAAATTTATGTAAGAAATTTGTCACTTTATGGATTTTTCATTTCCCAAGCAGTGAATATATTGTTATAATATCATCAGACATGATGCGTGCCGGGCAAAGCGGATGCGCACAAGTCACCATGGCAATCATAAAAAGCAATGATTTTGGAAACAATGAAAGAGAGCACAAAGAGAGAAAAACTGTCACGGTGAGAGTATGGAACGGTGACAAAAAGCAATCTCTTGGAGAGGAGAACAAATTTATGGCAGCAT
>JAGASC010000140.1 GCA_017621905.1 Roseburia sp. | reverse complement strand
AGGAACTGGAAAAAGTAGAGCAGATTGTAAATGAGAAGATTGCAGAAGGCATCGAGGTTTGTACCGATGTGATGTCTGTGGATGAGGCAAAAAAATCCGGTGCAATGGCACTGTTCGGTGAAAAGTACGGCGAGACCGTGCGCGTGGTATCCATGAGTGATTTCTCCAAAGAACTCTGTGGTGGTACCCATGTAAAAAATACCGGTGATATCACAGCATTTAAGATTGTATCCGAGAGCGGTGTAGCTGCCGGTGTGCGTCGTATCGAGGCACTCACTGGTGATAACGTATTTGCTTATTACCAGAAAGTGGAAGAAGAGCTCATGGCCGCTGCAAAGGCTGCAAAGGCAACTCCGGCAACTTTAGCAGAGAAGATTGAGCATATGTTAGCTGAAATAAAAGCGCTCCAGAGCGAAAACGAATCCTTAAAGAGCAAGGCTGCAAAGGAAGCTCTGGGTGATGTTATGGATCAGGTCGTAGAAGTAAAAGGTGTGAAGCTTTTAGCTACCAGCGTTGACGGTGTGGATATGAACGGTCTGCGAGATTTAGGCGATCAGCTGAAAGAAAAGCTGGGCGAAGGCGTCGTTGTACTGGCTTCCGCAAATGAAGGCAAGGTAAACCTGATTGCCATGGCAACTGACGGAGCTATGAAACAGGGGGCACATGCAGGCAACCTGATCAAAGCAATCGCAGGAAAAGTCGGCGGTGGCGGCGGCGGACGTCCCAACATGGCACAGGCCGGCGGCAAGAACCCGGCAGGCATCCCGGATGCAATCGCAGAGGCAAAGACAGCACTGGAAGGACAGATTGCATAGGGCTTACTGATAAAATTTCAAAATAACAGTTTGGCGCAACGGTTTGGTTGGACGAAAACTCCGAATGACAGATTGAGCAAAAGGATGAAATTGTCTGAATTTTTCCGAATTGTGTAAAAACAGTTGACGAAAAAAAAATATGTGCTATAATGTTTTACAGTGCAGTAAATATTACCCAAACAGTTGAATGTGCACAATACACAACTGGAGGGAGGTTAGGTGTGAGATAATGTCTAGTGTAATTGTAAAAGAAAACGAGACTTTAGATAGCGCTTTACGTCGTTTCAAGAGAAACTGCGCAAAAGCAGGTATCCAGCAGGAGATTCGTAAGAGAGAACACTACGAGAAACCAAGCGTAAAACGTAAGAAAAAATCTGAAGCAGCAAGAAAAAGAAAATACAATTAATGTGTGCAAAAAGAACTACCGTGTGAGCGGTAGTTCTTTTTTTCAGGACAATAGAAAGTGGATCCAAGTGCGCAATTTTTTCGTATATACCCCGAACTGTATGAAAAATAATAAAATTGATGCGTTTATCCTGAAGCAAGTGCAAAAAGTACTTGCTAAATCGTGGTAACTAGAGGAGAATAATAATATATAGTTTAGCGTGATTTTTTTTGATAAGAACGTGAAAATACAGGTAAGCGAATAGAAACAGAAACTGAACGTAAAAGAACTGGAGCAGAAAAGGTAGGTATTTATGGAAAAGCGCAACATATTAAAAAACAAGTATTATTTATATCTGACAGAATTTTTCTCCGGAATGTCCGTTATGGCTGTGGAACTGGGAGCCAGCAGGCTATTAGCCCCTTATTTTAGTTCCTCACAGATTGTCTGGACCATCATCATTGGAACCATAATGATCGCTATGGCACTGGGAAATATCTGGGGCGGCAGAAGGGCAGACAAGGATCCTGATCCCGGGAAATTATATTTTCGGCTGGTCATTGCGGCTCTTTGGATCGGCGCGATTCCGCTGTTTGGAAAATATATTATCCTTGGGATTTCCGGCGTGCTCGTACTGACGGTCAGCAATAATTTTTTGATTGTGGCGGCGTTTCTGGCCTGCATGGCGATATTCGTATTTCCTTTATTTTTGCTGGGAACCGTTACGCCTTGTCTGATTAAATATACGGTGGACAGCCTTGACGAGAGCGGCAAGGTGGTGGGAGCCATGGAAGCTTTCCAGACAATCGGAAGCATCATCGGCACCTTTTTGCCTACCTTTGTGACCATTCCTGCGGTGGGAACAGCAGTAACTTTTCTCATTTTTTCCGGAATTCTGCTGACACTGGCGCTTGTTTATTTTATCAGTAAGGGAAAAAGACCTATCCTTTGTATAGTTTCTGCCATATTATTTCTGCTGTGTTGTATTTTTGGTCATTCCGGAAAATTTGTTTTTTGGGAGAAGGATTTGGCATACGAGGGTGAATCCATCTATAATTATTTGCAGGTAAAGGAGACAGACCGAAGCGTAATTCTTTCCACGAACGTACTGTTCGGCGTTCAGTCCATCCGGATGAAAGAAGACTCACTGACGGGAATGTATTATGATTATGCGTTGCTTGCGCCCACTATGGCAAATGTGCAGGAGGGTGCGGATATTCTTGTCCTTGGTATGGGAACGGGGACCTTTGCATATCAATGCGAAAAGTATTTTCAGGGTGTGAATATTGAAGGAGTGGAGATTGACGAGAAAATAACTTCGCTGGCGAAAGAATATTTTGAAATGTCGGACTCTATGAAGGTGACCACTTATGACGGTCGGGCCTATCTGCAGGCGGTGGACACGAAATATGACGTTATTATGGTGGACGCTTATCAGGATATTACCATACCCTTTCAGATGTCCTCTGTGGAATTTTTTACCATGGTAAAGGAGCATTTGAAGGATGGCGGCGTCATGGTGGTAAATATGAATATGTATTCCAGTGAGGAAGGCAATATCAATGATTATCTGGCAGATACCATAGCCACGGTATTTCCTTACGTGTATACGGTGGACGTGGCAGGTTCCACGAACCGGGAATTGTTCGCAAGTGCTAATCCAAACATGCTGACCGCCATGGAGGAATCCTTGGATGTACTGGAGTCGGAGGAATTGAAAGTGATGTTAAACAAAGCCGGAGAGAAGCTGATTCCCTATGAAAAGGGAGAATATTTGCTGACCGATGACAAGGCTCCGGTGGAACTTTTAGGTATGCAGGTAATTGATAGCCTGATTAGAAATGAAATAGAGTATTATAAGGAAACATTCCGGGAAGGTGGGCTTAAGGGCCTGCTGGACAGTATGTGAAATAATAAAAAAGATTGAGAAACACTTCTGAAAGAAATTTTAGAGGTGTTTTTTTCTGGAAAAATTTTCAAATTTTCAGGCTTAATATTTTTTAATATAGAGCAAAAAGTAAAATTTGGACACATAGGTAGTCAACCCTGTCGCTTGTAGCAAATGGCAATATTCAGTATATTAAAGTCAGAGCAAATAATTACCAAAAGGTAAATTGCCCATTCGCTGATACAGCGGATTGAGGACTGCCCCGAAGACGGGATCACGCTGGAGGACGCCCGATTGGCATTTCTGGCTGCCTGGGATGCAAAAGAAAAAATAGAAGAAAGCTTGCGTCCGCGCTGCAACGCAAGTGAAAAACAAAAATAAAAGCTGCGCAGAAAGAGGTAAACATGGATAAGGTAAAAGTAGGAATCATAGGCTGTGGAACCATTGCGAATAGTGCACACATTCCAGCCTACCTGAAAAACGAAAACGTAACAATCAAGTATTTTTGTGACATCATTCCGGAACGAGCTGCCGCTGCAGTGGAGAAATACGGATGCGGGATTGCTGTGACAGACTATCACGAGGTACTGGCTGATGAAGAAATCGAAGCGGTTTCTGTCTGTACACCAAACCACATGCATGCCACGATTGCCATCGATGCTATGCGTGCCGGAAAAAACGTACTCTGTGAAAAACCGGCGGCAAGAACCTATCCGGAAGCATTGGAGATGCAGAAGGTTCAGCATGAAACCGGAAAAGTTCTCAACATCGGCGTTGTAAACCGTTTCAATGATCAGGTAAACCGCATTCGCAATTATATCAAAGAAGGCCGTTTAGGAGATGTTTATCATGTATATTTAAGCTTCCGTTCCCATCGTTCCATCCCGGGACTGGGCGGAGCATTTACCACGAAGGCAATCGCCGGAGGCGGTGCACTGATTGACTGGGGTGTTCATTTTCTGGACCTTGTCATGTACTGCCTGGACGACCCGAAACCACTGACCGTGTCCGGAGAGACCTTCTGTAAGCTCGGAAAAGAAATCGAGGGTTACAGCTACCGTGATATGTGGGCAGGACCGCCAGTGAAGGATGGCATCTATGATGTAGAGGATTCTGTGACGGCTTTGATTCGTACCGATGGACCGATTTTTACTGTACATGGTGCATGGGCGCAGAATATTGACGAGAATGAAATGCTGGTTGACTTTATGGGTGACAAAGGTGGTATCCGTCTGCAGTATGGCGGGGATTTCACTCTGTATACCGTAGAGAATGGGGCCTTTGTGAAATACGTGCCGGAAGGAAAGAGCGAGCCTATGTTTGAAAATGAGATCAATGCTTTTGTACGCTGTGTGCGAACTGGCGAAAAGCTTCCATCCCACATTGATACAGCGGTTATTACATCTCAGATCATGCAGGCAATTTATGATTCCGCAGAGCAGCATAGAGAAATCGTACTGTAAAGAATGAGAGATTTTTTTGTGGAAGGAAAATCCTCTGCCCTTCACGCACCTAAAGGGCGGGCAGTCGCATTTTCCTTCGGAAAACAAGGAGGATTAGATGAAAATAGGATTTATTGATTACTATCTGGATGAATGGCATGCAAACACCTACCCCGAGATGATAAAAGAACAAAGCCAGGGCAGATTAGAAGTTTGCTATGCCTATGGAATGATTCCAAGTCCAATCAGCGGAAAAACCACGGAAGAATGGTGCGAGGAGCACAATATCGAGCTTTGCCAGACCATAGAAGAAGTTATTGAAAAAAGTGATGCACTGGTCGTGTTATCACCGGACAATTGTGAAATGCATGAAACACTTTCAGAACTGCCATTAAAGTCAGGAAAAAAGACATACATCGACAAAACCTTTGCACCATCGAAGAAGGCAGCTGAATCAATCTTTGCGCTGGCGGAAGAATATGGCACCCCTTGCTATTCCACATCTGCGCTTCGCTTTGCCGATGAATACCAACCATTAAAAGGAAGAAGGATAAATGCCGCTGCTTTCTGGGGACCAAATGGAGTAGAAACCTACAGCATCCATCAGCTGGAACCGATGATCATGCTGATGCAAGGCACAGTCAAACGCGTTATGGCAGCAACAAAGGATTGCTGGTCCCAGCTTTTACTGGAATGGGAAGACGGACGAGTGGCATCTATGTTGTGCACCGGAGGAGATTCCCCATTTTTAGCAAATTTGTCTCTGGATACCGGATGCCAAAGGGTAGAAGTGAAATCAGATTTCTTCAAAATTTTTATCGATAATCTGATTCATTTCTTTGAGACAGGCGAGATACCAGTATCTCATGAAGAAACAATCGCTATCATGGCGGTCCGCGAGGCCAGCATAAAGGCAACAGAGCATCCGGGAGAATGGATGAATGTATAATGAGGAGGAAATTTGCAAATGAACAAATTTCAAATCGGTATCATGGCAGACAGCCTGAACCTGCCATTTCGGGAAAGCATTGAAACCTGTGCAAGGTTAGGAGCTGATGGTGTGCAGCTATATGCGGTTTCCGGAGAAATGTCCCCGGATAACATGAAAGAAGCAGATCGCAGAGAAAAAAAGAAAATCATCCGTGACAACGGACTTTGTGTATCTGCGCTTTGCGGAGATTTCGGAGGGCATGGCTTTACCAGACGGGAAGAAAATGCGTGGCGTATCGAGTCTTCGAAACGGGTTTTAGATCTGGCATTGGAATTGGACTGCCAGGTCGTCACAACCCATGCCGGTGTCATTCCGGAGGATGATAGCAGCGAAACCTATCACATACTTCAGGAAGCCTGCGGCGAACTGGGGGAATATGCAAAAAAAGCCGGGGGCCATTTTGCCATAGAGACCGGACCGGAACCCGCAGCAAGATTGAAGCGATTTTTAGACAGTCTCGGTTCAAATGGAATGGCAGTCAATCTGGATCCGGCTAATTTGGTCATGGTGACTGGAGATGACCCAGTAAAAGCAGCAGAAACGCT
>JAGASC010000139.1 GCA_017621905.1 Roseburia sp. | reverse complement strand
TATCCGAAGTGCATCGGATGTTGTGAAAGCTATTGCTTTGGGGGCTGATGCCTGCTATGTAGCTACTGCTGCCCTACTTGCTCTTGGCTGCCATCTCTGCCGCACCTGTCATAGCGGTAAATGCAACTGGGGAATCGCAACCCAGCGTCCAGAGCTTGTAAAGAGACTGAATCCTGAAATGGGAAGCGAACGCCTGATGAATCTTATGACCGCATGGAAACACGAAATCAAAGAACTGATGGGTGGCATGGGCATCAATTCCATCGAGGCTTTACGAGGAAACCGTCTGATGCTGCGTGGCATTGGTCTGACAGAAAAAGAGCTTGAGATACTTGGTATCTCTCATGCAGGAGAGTGATAAAAATGAAACGAATCTATGTAAAAGAAGAATGGTGCCTCGGATGCCATTTATGCGAATATAATTGTGCTTTTGCCAATTCCGGCAAACCAGATATGACAGAAGCATTAAAAGGAAAGCCAATCTTTCCTCGTATCCATATTGAAGAAGGCGAAAAAATCTGTTACGCCGTTTCCTGCAGACACTGTACCGATCCATTATGCATAAAAAGCTGTATTGCAGGTGCAATCTCAAAGATTGACGGAATTGTCCATATAGACCAGAACAAATGCGTGGGATGCCTTACCTGTGTTCTGGTCTGTCCATATGGGGCACTGGCACCGAATGAAAAAGGAATTATGCAAAAATGTGAACTTTGCATTGCTAATACCTGCGGTGAACCAGCCTGTGTAAAAGGCTGTCCGAACCGGGCAATCGTCTATGAAGAAAGGGGTGAGTAGAATGGCTCAATATGTTGTGATTGGAAATGGTGTTGCTGCTGTGGGCTGCATTGAAGGTATACGAAAAGAGGATGCAGCGGGCAAGATCATCGTAATTTCAGAAGAACCGCATCCTGTATACTGCCGCCCACTAATCTCCTATTATTTGGAAGGCAAAACGAATCTGGAGAAAATGGCATATCGTGATAAGAATTTTTATGAAAGAATGGGATGTGAAGTTCTCTATGGAAAGAAAGCTGCGCAAATTGATCCTTCCACAAAACAGATAGCCCTAAACGATGATACCGTGATTCCTTATGATAAACTCTGCATTGCCACTGGTTCCTCTCCTTTTGTACCTCGTTTTACGGGTCTGGAATCAGTGGAACAGAAGCATTCCTTTATGACGATAGATGATATGCTGGAACTGGAAGCTTCCATCAATGAAAATTCGGATGTGTTGATCGTAGGTGCCGGTCTCATCGGTTTAAAATGTGCCGAAGGTTTAAAAGACCGTGTTTCCAGTATTACGATATGCGACCTTGCAGACCGTGTGCTTTCCAGTATCCTTGATGCTGACTGCGCAGCTATGATGCAAAAACATCTGGAACAAAATGGAATCAACTTTATGTTAAATGACAGTGCAATATCTTTCGATAAAAATACTGCTTTTATGAAAAGCGGAAAAACCGTTCGTTTCGATGTTTTAGTCCTTGCTGTCGGTGTTCGTGCAAACACTTCTTTGATAAAAGGAATTGGTGGTGAAGTAAACCGTGGCATTTTAATCAGCAACAAAATGGAAACTTCCATTCCTGATATTTATGCCGCTGGCGACTGTACGGAAGGCGAAGACATTTCGTTCCACGATAAACGTGTCCTTGCCATTTTGCCAAATGCTTATATGCAAGGAAATTGTGCTGGCATCAATATGGCAGGCGGTTCTTCTGTTTTCGATAAAGGAATCCCTATGAACTCCATCGGTTTCTTTGGATTACATGCCATGACCGCCGGAAGCTACTATACCGCTGAACAGGGCGGCGAACTGTATGAGGAAAAGTCAGAAGGAACTTTAAAACGTCTGTTTACCAGAGGTGACTATTTAACCGGATTTATCCTTATCGGGGCAACTGAACGGGCTGGAATTTATACTTCTTTAATCAGAGAACGTATTCCTTTAAGTTCCATTGATTTTGAAATGTTGAAAAAAACTGCTACTTCTACAGCATTTTCCGTAGAAAAGCGTAAACAATTTTTTGGAGGTGTGGTATAATATGAAAATCATTGATGCTGCAAATTTAGATTACAGAGCTGTAAATGAAGCATTGCGTGGGACAGACAGCGACTGTACGATTGAAGGCTGTTGCGGTCAGAGATTCATTGCTGCCGGTATGTCTGATCGGAATCTTACAATCAATGGAATTCCGGGAAATGCACTGGGCGCATATTTAAACAATGCCAATATTACCGTAAATGCCAATGCTCAGGATGCAGTAGGCGACACCATGAATGAAGGGAAGATCCTGATCCATGGCAATATTGGTGATGCCGCCGGATATGCCATGCGTGGCGGCAAAATCTATGTACAAGGCAATGCAGGATACCGTGCCGGAATTCATATGAAAGCATACAAGGAAAAGATTCCAGTCATGATCATCGGTGGGTGTGCCGGAAGCTTCCTTGGGGAATATCAGGCTGGCGGCGTAATTATCGTCCTTGGACTTCACACAGATGACAAACGTATCGTAGGCAATTTCCCATGTACCGGAATGCACGGCGGTAAAATGTTCTTGCGCGGCAACTGTGAGGATATCCGCTTTCCGGAACAGGTAACTGCAAGATGTGCAGCCCCAGAGGATTTAGAGGAAATCCGGGAATATTTGTCCGAATACTGTGCAGACTTCGGATATTCTGTGGACGAACTTTTATCCGCTCCTTTTACAGTCATTACACCAGACAGTAAAAACCCATATAAACAAATGTATGTAGCAAATTAAAAGAAAGTAGGTAGGCTTATGAAGTATTCAAAAGAAGAGGTAATGCAATATGTGCAGGAAGAAGATGTAAAATTCATCCGCCTCGCCTTTTGTGATGTATTTGGCAAACAGAAAAACATATCCATCATGCCGGAGGAACTTCCCCGCGCTTTTGAATGTGGAATTGCCATTGATGCATCTGCCATCGCAGGCTTTGGCGATGAAAACCATTCCGACCTGTTCCTCCATCCGGATGCAGACACACTTATGCCCCTGCCATGGAGACCAGAGCATGGCCGTGTGGTACGAATGTTCTGTAACATTACCCACCCAGACGGAAAAACATTTGAATGTGACACCCGTTCTATTTTAAAAAAAGCAATTCAGGATTCCCAAAATGCAGGATTCCAGTTCTTCTTTGGTGCTGAACAGGAATTTTACCTGTTTACTCTGGATGATAATGGGAACCCGACCAAAGAGCCTTATGATAACGCAGGATATATGGATATTGCCCCGGAAGACAGAGGCGAAAATATCCGCCGAGAAGTATGTCTGACACTTGAACAGATGGGAATACAGCCTGAAAGTTCTCACCACGAAGAAGGTCCGGGACAAAACGAAATTGATTTTCGCTATTCCGATCCACTGACTGCTGCTGACAATGCCATGACCTTCCAGACTGTTGTGAAAACAATCGCCGGACGTAATGGGCTTTTTGCTGATTTCAGCCCGAAGCCGCTGGAAGATAAACCGGGAAACGGATTCCATATCAATATATCTGTAAAATCCTCTGATAATACAGACTATATGAATTATATGATTGCTGCTATTCTGGATAAGGTTGCAGATATGACCGT
>JAGASC010000138.1 GCA_017621905.1 Roseburia sp. | reverse complement strand
TATAAAGTAGCACTCCGGCACTACGATGTGGCGATATACAGAAGCTCCCAGTTTTAAGCCTTCACCGGTATCCTCCGCTTCTAAAATTCCCCAGTCGTCTAGCAAGTCAAAGGGTATATTTTTCTCTTCCAGTTCCTTACCTGCCTGGTTGTAGGAAGAAATGGCCAAATCGCAATATTGATTGTTGGCACAGTAGTCGCCTGCCGGATAATACAAAGCGGTATCTCCTTCTGCCTCTCCCAATCTCCCTAAGTAAGACATTCTTACATAATATTGATTCAAATGTGCCAGTTGCAGGAAACCGGGTTTCTCCGGACGGAATACTGGGCGCTCCTGAAATGCCGCCAGACGCTCAGCCCCCAGTGTAAGCATATAAATATGAATGAGATTTATTCCTCTTACAACCTGATAGTTAAGGATATATCGCATTTCGTCGGGAGTTACGCCATCGCCGTATACACCAAAGCTTTCTGTCAGTGACAACAGGTTCCCTCTCTGCCTGGCCGCAGAAGGTGCGATTCTGGGATAAAACAAACACCCCTCTGCTATTTCTTCCTTGTACTCATCACGTACCGGCGGTCTGCCCCCATAAGGATACCGAATCTGTTCCCAGATGGCATCAATTCCCGGCACATCTAGTTCACGCAACATACTGAGAATACTGTAATATCCACACCGTCTGCCATAATCTGCATTATTCTCTCCGTCTAAATGTCCGCCAAACAATATATTATTTCGGTGGCACCAATTCGCCAGTTTCTCGCAATAATTCTTGCGGAAAAGTTCACCCTTTAATGTAAGATAGTGAATACGCGCCCATTGTTCTTTTTCTGTCACTGCTTTGGATGAATCATATAACACATACAAATAATCACGCAAATCATAGCCGAATCTCTCCAGGAACAATTCCGCTACATTCTTGGGAATCACCTCATACATAACCTTTGGCTCGTCTGTAAACATCATATGGATTCCTTTTCCATACAGTTCCCCCAGATGCTTTCTATATTCTTCATAGGTATTCTGAATAAATGTATCCGTTACGCTTGGATTACTAATATCTACAAAACTGTCCCTGCCTCCTTCTATAGCCTTGATAAAATACTCGTATAAATCCATATCTTTTTCTGCAAGGAAAGTATCTGCTATTCTGACATCTCCTTTATATACCGCAATGGCATCTTCCGGCAAAGTATACTTTTCTCCTGTTTTCACGGTCACTTCACGTCTTCCCATCACTTTACAAGCAGCTTCCGGATTCTGACGCAAGGTGTTCAAACAAGCTCCGCCGGAAGGCCATCCACCCTCATCATATATCCATAAATCAATACCAAGTGCGGCCGCAAGCCTATAAGTATATTGAAACAATTCAAAGTAATCCTCTGTAAGATAATCCGGATCCATAAAATTGCGCATTGTTTCCGAACGGAAATCTTTCGGCAATGGTAGCACATATAAACCTTTGATCCCTGCCTCCAAAAATTCATTCAACTGTTTTTCGATTTTTTCTTTGTTTACTGTAACATTCCATGCCCAGCCATAAACAACATTACATCCTTTCGGTGGGGTTACAAACAAACCTTGCTCAAAATCTAATATTTGATTATTCTCCATTCACTTTTCCTCTCCTTCTATCCGGGTAGCGCTAAAAACCACCTTTCATTCTCTGAATTTATTAGGTGTTTGCAAAACACCTCAAACCCACCATGTATGCTACTTATCGTTTATGAGCCGGATGGCAAACATCCCATACGGTGCAACCTCTGAATGTACTCGCATCACACTGACATTTCCTTCGTTGCAGATGCCGCAGTCCTCTGTTCGGATACCACAGCATTCGGCCAGACGATAATTGCGATCCAGTTCAATTGCAAAATCCCACATTTCATCTTCAAAGATATTTGCAAAAAATGCCACGGTTTCTGTCTCATTGCGCTTACACAGCTGATATATGAACGGGCAGTTGCGCACTACAGGAAAATCGGAATAGAAATCCAATATCTGCTTTTGGCGTCCGTAGGAACAAAAAATTCCGCTGCTTTCGTTCACAGAATAACCATCAAACAGATATACCAGGAATTCTGTAGTACCATTCTGATAGGTAAATGCAGAAGGAATTCGTTTGCCTTCTGTTTCGAACCAACTTAAGATCTTCGCATTCTCTTTAAGAACACAGGATTCATAAAACCTTCCGCTTGGATGAGAAATGGAGATTCTCTGATCGGCAAACACTTCAGCTCCTACATTGACGCTTTTTCCGGGATTTTCAACAGAAACGATTCCCGTGTCCACACCGCGTTCCATAAGCAGCAATGCTGCCGGGAGATCCAAGATCATGCGGGCAGGAAGCGTTGTTGCAGCTCTGACATGATTGCCAAAGGCAATGGCACATGTTTGTCCTTCTTCATAGGTAACCGGAATACCGAGTTCTGTCAGCATGGACGCTGCAGCAGGCATTGCAGATCTCATAATCTCGTTTTCAGATAAGCCTTCTGGCAGATACTGATCGGCAAATTTTCGTTTTCGTTCATAGACTTGAATTCCCACCGCTTTTTTTTCAGCGAAATACTTCTCTAGGAAGGCATACAGATCCGCATTTTTCTTATGCAGCCTTGCATAGCCAGTTTCATAACCAAGCGGGGCAAAATAGTCAAAAAAGTATTTCAACACCGGAATATTGGCAGAAGCCGTCAATGCTGCATCAAAGCATTCCAGCAAGCGTGCCGGAATGTGGTATCTTGGTCTGGGATAGCTATCGGCCTCGGAAAAGAATTCAATGCCTTCTCCGCGACACCAGACCTCCTGCTCTCTGGCAAATTCGATTACACCATGCAGACGCTGACCCGGAAAGCGGTTCCAGTGAGGCGCCACCCAGTATGGCGCCCCAGTCAAACGCAGGAAAGGTTTGTTATTTCCTGCCAGAATATGAGAAAGCTCACAAGGATCCACGCCCTCAATATCCCAAGAGGTAAATCCGGCACAAAAGCCCACACGGATATCTGGATCCACTTCATCCACAGCTGCACGTACCTGACGGCAAAAGCGGCGCAGCGTATCTCCCATCACATCCAGATATGCCTGTCGGTATGCATCTCCTTTTCCCACAAAGATATTCTGTAATTCATCGTTTGTCATCACATGTCCTGTTTTTTTCTTCCAGTAATCGGATATGCCTCTCGCAAAAACATCCCAAACCCGGTCTGACAGACAGGCAAAGATCATCATCCAGCATAAAATATGCCGGTTTTAAGCTTGCCAGCTCCTTCGTCCACTCACAGTACATGTCCATATATGCAGAATTCTCTGGGCAGAAAGCATCTCCCGCTTCTCTTCCTGTGACAGATTTGATCTTGGTCATTCCCCTGGTTCTCTCTTTCTGAGAAGGTGTCAGCGGGATTCCAAAACCAAAGGCCTGTATCCAAATACCAACTTCCAGACCATGAGACGTGAAATATGCCATATGACCTTTTAAGTCAGCTACTGCCTGCTGACGTATGCGCGTATCTGTTTCAAACATATAATCACGTTCCGGAGACAGAAACAGGCAGTCCGTCTGCATTTCACGCAAGGCACTCAGATATTCTTTTCTATTCTCAACAGTAATACTACTTAACATGACGGGCACATATATTTTTCTTTTCATAATGTCTTCTCCCTTATTGTTTTTATCGTACGTTATTTTAATTCCGCATTCTCGCATGTTCCAATTCTTCTGGCGTTACCTGATGTACCGGGGCAAATGCAGGAGAATCACAGTAATCCAGCAGACAATCAAACACATATTGTACTTCCGGATTTATCAAATTCATTTTTTCAAAGTTCAGTGTAGATACCAGTATGGCTCCCTTTCCATAAGCAAACTCAAAAAGATATGCCCTCTTTTCCAGATTTGGACCAAGGCCGTACAAGATTGGTGTTACCTCAAAGCCTAATTTTTCCAATTCAATGGCATGACGCTACTCTACCAAATGAAACCAGTTCAGGTTCCAATGGCTTTCATGCGGGATCTGTGCCAATGCTGGATGCTCCTCCAAAATATTGGAAATCTGTGTATTATTACTGCGGTTGATATAGAAAAATTCCTCCTGCATCCACCAACAGAGTTTAAATGCATTGCGGGTCTTTGTGGCAGTAAAGGTATCCGGCAACGCAAGCAGCAGCATGCGTGCCCCCTGATATACTGCTTCCAGCATGCCGTCCATTATGTACCCTGTTACCAGCAGATTTTCGTTCAACGGCATAGGAATGGTAAAATGACGTACCATGCGGCGGTTATTCTCTACCAGATGACGGCTGAGATAGTGGATAAACAGCTCCCGTCCTTTTCCCTGTCTGTCAATTATTGTCTCTGTCCTTGGGTAAATCCATATTTCCCAGTCATTGGAAAGCTCTCCCTGTGCACTGGTCAACCTTGCGGAAAGCTTACATTTCTGCGCCTGATCAATCTTCGGAATCATCAGTTCCCATTCTGACAGAGCAATGGTACCATGTCCCGCTACCGTTACAGGAAAAACAGCCTCTGTCAGCAATTTCTCCGTGCTATCTTCTCCGTGCAGCGTAAGTGTCAGTCTGGCATCTTCCCAGTCCGCTGTCTCGAATCGAGATAATTTTATTCGGATGAGCACTTGCTCGCCAGACACAAAACACCAGCGCTGCGTATCCCATAGCAACAGAGAAGAACCATTCAGCGCGGCAAATTCTTTCGCAGTAAATGCTTTATCCTCATAGAACTGATTCAGCAATCCCTGCGTAGTGTCATAATAATCTGTCAGTGTCCAGAGATGATAACCTCGTATTGCATCTGAAAGGCGGGCTTTTTCCAGTATCAGCTTCATGCTCAGCTTCTGCATTGCCAATGCATTCGCTGCCGCTTTGTGATATACTGGCATTCTTCCGGCTTCTTCCACTGCTTTTGCCCAATTCTGTAATTTATGTGGAAAGTTAACTGCACCCTTATATTTTGGCAGATCCTCGATTGACGGAACTGTGGTAAAATTGCCCATTTCATGCACCACCTGAGGTTTGCCGCAGTTATCCCGGCTGTACAAGTCTGCATATTCATCTAATGGCAATACATCTGTATATTCCACATAGCAGACACTGACATAATCATAATTCTTGTCTTCCCGGATCTCCTCGGACATCCAACGCCCATCTGTAGGAACCACGAGGCGGGAAGGATCCAGTTGCCTTGCCATTTTCACAATACGATCCTCAAAGAAATAACCCCACTCTTGCTCATTGCCACCGCACCAGGACATAATAGAGGGATGATGGCGATGTTTTGTAATCAGCGCCTCCCATTCCTTCAAAAAAAATACAGCACTTTCCTCTGTGAATCTGTCCACTGGAATATTTGCCATTGCAAGCTCCGGTTGAATC
>JAGASC010000137.1 GCA_017621905.1 Roseburia sp. | reverse complement strand
TATATTTCAAATCAAATTGCAACCGATTACACTAATGATAAAAAAAATAAAAAGAGATAATTCTGTTATTTGACATTTAGTGCAACCGATTACATTTCATGTAATGATATTAACATATCATTACATGATTGTCAACACAATTTTTGCCCAAAGTGTGACCAATTACACTTTGGGCAAAAATTATTTTTTTCTATATAGATACAAATTACTTTTCATAACAAGCTGGACTCTTGTACTTACAGTTTTCTCCACTTTCTCTCCATCAATCACATAGCGAGCAAACATTTCAAATGCTTTCTGAGCCTGCATAGAGATATTCTGCGAAATAGTCGCAGATATAATCCCTTTTTCAATATATTCACTAAGTTCATCATATACATCAAAAGTTACCAAACTTAAATTCAACCCATTGCGCTCAATATATTTACATAATTCAGCAGAAACACCACTGGTTATATATATGCCATCAATATTATTCCCATATTTTTCAAATATTTGCGGTAGGCATTCATAAAGCACTTGACTGCTATCTTGCATATCAACACATTCCAGTACATTTAACCCATATACAGCAGCAGCTTTCAAAAATGCTTTTCCAGAATTACGATGCACAAAGGATTCCTGTCTCCCTGTAAAAAGTAACACGTTCTTTGTGCTCTTATATCTTAGACAAATACTCAAAAACTCAGCTGCCATGTTGGATGCCAAAGTTTCATCATGCCGTGAAGCAAACAGATACTCAATATCATTGTTTATATCTTGAAATTGCACGATATTAGGATTTTTTTTCGCAAAGTCATTTAGCATAGGAATACATTTCTCCGAACTGAATCCAGAAATCAATACTCCGTCATAATCAACATACTTATTTAGTTCACTTGTACATTCCCATGCGTTCTTTGTATCTCTACTGACAACAGTTACATCATAGACAATTTTATAATCTTTTAGGTTATCATATGCCGCCTCAATTCCCTTCAGCATTTTCTCCCCAGTTATTTTAAATTTAATATGGATTAATACACCTATCCTGATACTCCTCATGGATAACCTAGACGCATGCCTATTAGGAACAAAATTGTACTTTTCTGCAGTCTGTAAAACTCTTTGTCTATTTTCAACACTTACTTTACCATTGGGATTGAGCGCACGGCTGACCATGGCCGGTGTCATATTCAATTCTTCTGCCAAAGTATATATTGTAACCTTTTCTTTCATGCAATACCTCCTTTCGCGCAAGTGCGACCGATTACAAGCATGAAAATTTTACCATGTCACATTATATATGTCAAACAAATTTTCCCAATACTATAAACAGGTAAAAAGCATTTACGTGTATAATGTCCCATACTACGGCATTACAATTTTATCAAGAATCCCCGTCAAATGCGCAATGGTTACCCCATAATTGGTCATGGGGACACCTTGTTCTTTGGCCCTGTCGATGCGCGACAGGACATATTTCCGATTGAACATGCAGGCTCCGCACTGGATGATTAAGTCATATTCTGATAAATCCTTCGGAAAGTCGGTTCCGCTCACCATTTCTACGGTAAGGCTCTCGCCAAACCTTTTTTTCAGCATCCGGGGGATTTTTACCCGGCCGATGTCCTCGGTAAGTGGTGCATGGGTGCAGCACTCTGCAATGAGCACCTTCGACTCCGGTGTCAAAGCATCAATCTGCTTCGCGCCTTCCACATAGTAAGGCAGGTCGCCCTTGTAGGCCGCAAAAAGCACGGAAAAGGATGTCAGCATACTTTCCGCAGGCTTATGCTCATAAACATATCCAAACACCTGAGAATCTGTAATAATCAGTTTGGGCGGCTGACTTAAGGTGCGAAGAGCTGCCTCAAGCCGGTCGGTAGTTACGCTCATGACCAGACATTTCTTGTCCAGCAGTTCCCGGATGGTCTGCACCTGGGGCAATATCAGGCGGCCCTTCGGCGCCTGAATATCCTGAGGCATCACTAGAAGCACCAGGTCGTCTGCTCCTACTAGACTGCCGGTGATGGATTGACTGCCATAATCCTCTGGCAGCTTTCTGGTCAGTGCCTCTTTTACCTGCTCGATTCCCTCACCGGTTTTTGCGCTGACTGGCAAGGGCTCCTCGCCAATAGCTTCTTGGATGGCAGCAATCAGCTTTCCAGTGTCTGATACGATATCGATTTTGTTCAGAACTGGAAGTACAGGAGTTTTTCTTTCTTTAAAATAATGATACCAACGAAGTTCCTCCTCATTCCCTTCCAACATTGCGGACGCCTCTGTTTTATCACTATCTTCTGCTGCCAGCCTGCATACCTCATTTACCCAAGGTGTAAACAGTATCACTGCCAGTTCTGTCTTTTCCGCTGCCAGTTTTGTTTTTTCCACACGGCGTTCTCCCAACTCGCTCGCATCGTCAAATCCCGCTGTGTCTATGATGACGCAGGGGCCGATGGGGTGAATTTCCATAGCTTTATATACGGGATCTGTGGTTGTTCCTGCCACATCTGCTACAATGGAAACCTCCTGCTTTGTAAATGCATTGATGAAAGAGGATTTCCCGCTGTTGGTTTTGCCGAAAATACCGATATGCAGACGGTTGCTGCTGGGGGTCTCATTTAATGTTGCCATATTCTGTTTCCTTTCCTGCTGCCATTAAAATCTGAAATCACGCTTTCCTTCCGCAATGTCATGGATGTGCTCATATGCCGTCTGTTTTACCTTTGGATTCGGTATTTTTTCCAGTTCCTGCTCGATTAACTCCATACCGATTTTTTTTGTCTCCTCGCTGGCATAGTCCTCCAAGTATTCCTTTAAGGTCATCAGCGCATTGGGGTGGCAGCAGTTTAATATCTGCATGTTTTTACACAGTGCCATGAAACGGTCTCCGGTTCTGCCCTCTCTGTAGCAGGCGGTACAGAAGCTTGGGATGTAGCCCATTTTCATCAGCCAGTTTACCACCTCATCTAAGCTTCGCTGATCGCTGACGTCGAACTGCTCGGATTTTTCGTCCTCCGGCTCCGGTTCTGCGTAACCGCCCACACTGGTGCGGGAAGCGCCGCTGATCTGGGATACGCCGAGAGGCAGGACTTTTTCACGGACAGCCTGGCTCTCGCGAGTGGAGATAATCATTCCCGTGTAAGGAACGGAAATACGAATGAGTGCGCATATTTTTGCGAAGGTTTCATCGCTGATGCCGTTGTCAAAGGCGGATGGATCAATATCATCTGCCTTCTTTAAACGCGGAACACTGATGGTGTGCGGGCCTACACCATGTACTGCCTCAAGGTGCTCGGCATGCATTAAAAGTCCGGCGAATTCGTAGCGGTATAATTCAAGACCAAAGAGTACGCCCAGGCCTACATCGTCGATGCCTCCCTCCATGGCACGGTCCATGGCCTCGGTGTGATAGCAGTAATCATGCTTTGGACCTGTGGGGTGCAGCTTTTCATAGCTCTCCTTATGATAGGTCTCCTGGAACAGAATGTAGGTTCCGATTTCTGCTTCCTTTAATTTGCGGTAGTTTTCCACGGTAGTGGCTGCAATGTTTACATTGACACGGCGGATAGCTCCGTTCTTGTGTTTGATGCTGTATATTGTCTTGATACACTCTAAGATGTATTCGATGGGGTTGTTAACCGGGTCTTCTCCCGCTTCAATAGCAATACGTTTATGCCCCATATCCTGCAGTGCGGTAACTTCCTTTACAATTTCCTCCTGAGTCAGTTTTTTTCTGGCGATATGTTTGTTTTTCAGGTGATACGGGCAATAAACGCAGCCGTTGACACAGTAGTTAGACAGGTATAAGGGCGCAAAAAGTACGATGCGGTTGCCGTAATAGTCCTTTTTGATCTGCTCTGCTAAGTCATAGATTTCCTGGATTTTCTCCGG
>JAGASC010000136.1 GCA_017621905.1 Roseburia sp. | reverse complement strand
AGAACCGGGAACCTTTCTTGCAATACCAAGCTCATCCATAAGTAGGGCAAACATTACGTCGTAGCCTGCATCGTTTGGATGGAGTCCATCTGCCAGCAAAGAATCAATGGCAATATTTTTTTGCTCGCAATATTCTAAAAATAATGTATAAAGACAAATGAGCGGAAACTCACAGGCAATAGAGGCCTTCACATAAATGTCCTGGACATCGTTCATGTGAAACAGTCTGTAATAATCTTCGCCGTCTTTTTCATTTTCCGCAGAGGCAGGGATATTCGCGACAAATATAACATCCTTTCCGGCATCTTTCAATCTCTTGTGCAAAGTAAAAATGTCCTGATAGAACAGTTCCATATGTTCACGCCTTGTATGTCTCGGGGATTCGTGAAAATGTTGGTGGCGATTGTTGGTACCAATGGTACAAAGGATAATATCATCTTCTTTATCCACAAGTTCATCAAAATGGTCAAGAATGAATTGTATTGTGGTACCCGTACAGCCATTATTGATGACGACACAGTTAAACTGGGATTCCAGATATGCTTTGAACTGATTCGCCCAACAGTAGCCATTGGGATTGCGTGCCCAACCGGTCACGATTGGTTCTCCGTTCTGTTCAAAGCCAGTGCCTCCAACACCATGTGTAATAGAATCTCCTAAAAGCTTAATGCGGATTGTCCGATCCGATAAAATAATACGGCTAAAAATCTTTGCTGCATCCTTATTCATGTGTAATCACCTCATTATCATCCATTTGTCAGTAATCTACTATCATTTTGATAAACCAATCATAACTAGTCAGTATTTCGTTTAAAGCATACATTTCCAATCCTTTTATATCGTATCAAGAGAAGCTATCCTGCCGTTGCCATCGCCAAATGGAAACCTGTGGCATCTCATTCGGCGCAGATGGAATCGAATCAAAGGATTAAAAAGTCAGTATGTTCTTTTCCCCAAATAAAGATTTGCAAATCATTCCGAAACGCCGACGGAGACACGCCCTCATACTTCCGAAACACTCTTGCCAGCTGGGAGGCACAGTTATACCCCACCTCATTCGCAATCTGCTCCATGGTGTAATCCGTCTCCTGCAGCAATTTTTTTGTGAACGTATCCTCTTCCTACACAACCGCCTCTATCAGCACTTTATCTCCTACCACAATCTCCCGGACACCTATCTGCTTATTCTTGTTAAAGTTAAAGCTGACCATATATCCCTTGTTTTGATGATAATCGTCCAAATAGCCAACCAGCTGCTTCTCTCCGCGATTGTTATATTCTTCTCCGCGCCATATCTTCATTTCAATAATATATTGTTCTCCATGATAATCGAGGATAATATCTGTACGCCGCAGTTCTCTGGTTCTGGACTCTATATAGTAATTGCCCACACCATTAATAATCGGGCGCAGATACAATAGAAAATATTTTCTTCCCTCTTCCTCAACAAATGTTTCATCTCCGTTACCATATAAATCACTAAAATGTAGTACAAACTTCTCAAGAATCAACCGCATATTCAAGTGTCCATCGATGATAAATTGATTCTTATCTCGAATGGATGCCACATAAATATCCTTACTCTGAACTTCTGCTGTAGACAGATAGAAATTATAAAGTCGTGTCTCAAAAAGACGGTTTGCAATCGCCACACACCCATTCTGATTTTTAATAAATCCATACATTTCTGCCACATCCAGTATCGCTGTATCTGCGTTATACGCAACGGGTTTTCCTGTAAATAACACAGTTTGAAGCATTGAATTCAATTCAGGATAATTTGTCAGTTTTCCAATCAAGGACTCAAATAACGTGTTTTTTTCCGCCAAAACCATCTTGACCGCCTCACCAAGCCCCGCCTTCGTCCACGCTTTCCCCTTTGTCTCAAACCCTTCTTTCCCATAGACTTCCTCGTCTATGAGCTTACACAGTCGGGAGACAAGGAATGGATAACCGGATGTATAATCATATAGCAGCTTCGCTATCAAACAAACATCCATACCTGTATGATAATCTTCCTCGTATTCCTGCAGCATTCCGGCGATTTCGTCTTCTGCAAAGTTCATATCAATCTTAAAATCTGCTGCAATATTCCATGGACTATTTACCTTATGTTCATCCTCCGGACGTAATTTTCTTTTCAAATTCTTCACATCATGAACACCTGCAAGAATCACAGACCAAAAAGTAGATGCCACATCCCTGTCAATATAATATGCACGAAGCTGTGCCAGAAAATCCAAAAACACCTGATTATTGGTAGCACTGTCCACCTCATCAATCATCAACACAATAGGTCTGTCCGATGCATCACAAATATCACTCATTCCCTCAAATAATTCTTTTAATGTAAAAAAGCTATTTCTGACACCTGCACTCTCCTTAAGCGCATCGCATGCCTCTTTCAGTGCATCCGTCAGCACCGGTCTATTCGCTTTTAATGCTCTTAAAAATGAGTTGGCAAAAGAACTGGAAAACACATTGCCGTTTTCAAATTTCGCAGCATCAAAGGTCTGAAAATCCATCAAAACTACATAATAGTCACTCAACAGATATTTGTTCAATGCGCGAAGTGTGGTTGTCTTGCCATACTGTCTTGCGCAATGAATCATAAAATATGATCCATTATCTACCAGTTTTTTTATTTCAACAAGCCGCTTATCAAGTTTTACCATATAATGTTTATCAGGTTTGCAATCTGCTGTCACATTAAAAACTTTTGCCATTTTCTATGCTCCCTTTCCGAAAGATTCTTTTCCTTAGTATAATGGATTTCTCTCGAAAATACAACAATTCTTCTTGCTTCTTACTTTTTACACTTTCGCATTCCGAAATGCGGACGGAGAAACACCCTCGTACTTTCGAAACACTCTTGCCAGCTGGGACGCACTGTTATACCCCACCTCATTCGCAATCTGCTCCATGGTGTAATCCGTCTCCTGCAGCAATTTCTTTGCCGCCAAAAGGCGCTCTTTGTGAAGGCAGGTCAGATAGGACTGACCAATATTTTTCTTAAATACCGTACAGACATAATTGGGATGAAATCCCACATGCGCCGCCAGATCGTCCAGCGACACATCTTCCTGATAATGCTGCTGGATATAGGAAAGCAAATTTTTTGTGAGCGTATCATTCCCATAGTTGTCATGATTATCGTAGTTTTTCTGTATACTCCTTTTTATTCTCCCCAATTGAGTCATGATTTCCGATATCAATTCCTGTTCACCAGCCACATGGCAGTTCATGCTGATCTGGTCATTCGAAACATGGATACGGTTATTTTCCAGATACAGAAGTATATTGTGGACGAAACTCCGATATATCATTTCCAGTGCATTGGCCGAATCGAAAGCAGCTGATATTTTTATCAGATATTCCTGCACAAGCTTTAAAGTAGCGTTTTCCTCGTTTTCCTGAAAAATACGAACACAGTCCTGATACGTGAACAACGATATTTCCGACAGAATGCTGCTCTCTCCAAAATGCCTGGTATAAAAAATCCTCTGAACGGCATTGGTGTAAAGGTTATGCAGTGCTTTGTAGGAACTTGAACTGATGCTGATGCCGGTCCAGAAGTTTTCACAATGGGCGGCATTTATAAATTCCTGTTTTAAATTTGTCGGCTGTATATGAAATTGTTCATGGTTGCAGATGGCAATCAGCTGGCTTCGTTCCTGCAAAAGAAAACAGTAACAGCTGTTGTAATACTGCAAGAGTATTTTTTTCAGAATTTCAGGGTATGCGTCATCCGTCCGGGGCAAAGCCAGGACGATCACGGTAAAATAGGTATATGGAAACAACTGCCTGATCAACTCTGAATCGCTGATCAGCTCCTGTGCAGACAAATCATAGAGCATCATATTGCGCACTTCCAGCACAGCCGAACGCAGACGCGTCTGTTCTTTTTCCATCTTCTGCTGATAAACACGCTCAATGGTATCTTTTAATATCTGCTGGTCGATGGGCTTTAAAATAAAATCCATCACATTGAACCGAATCGCCTGTTGGGCATATCCGAAATCAGCATGACTGGTCAGAATGACGATGTTCATGGAAAGTCCTTTTTCACGCACATGGCGAATCAGATCGAAGCCATCCAGCACAGGCATTCGTATATCTGTCAGAAGCAGGTCAGGGTGGAAGGACTCCAGCAGTTCTATCGCCTGCGGAACATTTGAAGCAGTGACAATGTCCATCGGAAATGTAAATTCCATGTCTTCCTCAATCATCATACGAATGCCATTCAGAACAATTCGCTCGTCATCAACTATCAATATTCGGAACATATCACAACTTCCTTTCTATAACGTTTTCGGTAACCATTTCATCCCCTCACAGTTACATGCAAAAAAGCATTTTGGATCGAATCATTCCCGTTTCCGTTACGTTCTTATCCAGAGTAATATTTCATAACTGCTGCCAATTTATCTTTTTTATGAGTTAATTTTAACAAGTTGGATTTTTGTTAAAAACGTACAATTCTTAATATGAAACGCAAAAATTAAGGTTTTATACATTTTTTAATGTCATTCCTTTTCCCCCACTCATTCCACCTCATAAATCATGCCAATTCCCTTCTCCAGTGTTTCCGCATCCAATGCTCCTCTCGCCTGTGCAATGGCATACCCTTCCGCATCCAGGAAATAGGTGGCCGGAATGGAGGAAACGCCATAGGCTGTGGAAGCACTGTATTCCGCGTCGTAATAGACCGGGAAAGAATAGCCCTGCTCCTCGATAAATGCCTTCGCCACATCCACGGTCTCCCGGTAGCCATCCGTCAGATTTACCATAACAAAATGAATGTCCTCTCCATATGTGGCATAGGCCGCATCAAAATCCGGCATCTCGCTTTTACAGGGACCGCACCAGCTTGCCCAAAAATTCAGTATAATCGGTTTTCCATAAAAATCAGAGAGGCTGACTTCATTTCCCTCTCCGTCGATCACCGTAAAGTCCGGTGCCAGAACCTTTCCGTCATCCTCAGTGTCCTGTGCCGCGGTATCCTGCACCTCTGTATCTTGTTTTTCGGAATCTCCTGCTTCCTCCTGTGCAGCGGATGCGGAGTCCGGCGCGTCTCCATCTTCCTCCGTTTCGGAAACATCCTGCTCCTGTTTTGCAACATTTTCTCCGTCCAGGGCTGCCTTTTCGTCCGTCTCCGAAATACCTGCTGTTCCCTATCCTACAAGCACATCATTTTCCACGGAATCACTTAATTTGTCATACAAAACATAGGCTCCACCCAGCAGCACAACGAACGCCACTGCAAGCAATAATAAAATTTTGTTGTTTTTCATATTTCTATGATATCCTTCCACCTTATTTTCATATTTTGCCCACAAAATTTAGTTGTATAAACAGACTGTCTTTTTACCCGCTCTTTCTGATCAGCTCTATCAAAAACAATCTTTTCTCCCCTTATAACTCCAGTTGAATAAACCTCAAGTTTAACTCAGCAGCGCCAGCAATTTCCCCAGTGTCCCTGTAGCCATCATAATACCCACCACAATCAACAAACCACCGCACACCAGATTAATGATGCGATAATGTTTCTTTATAAAATCAAAGGTGCTCTTCAATCGGTCAATCAGCAGCGCACTTAAAATAAACGGTACTCCCAATCCCAGCGAATAACACAGCAGCATCAGCATTCCGGTCACTACATGGCCCTGCTGGGATGCCAGCATCAACGCTGAACCTAAAAAAGCACCTACGCAAGGCGTCCAGCCCAGTGAAAAAATAACGCCAAACACCACAGCCGAAAAAAATCCCGGCTTGCTGGTATCGATACTCCATTTGCTGCCCTTGAACAGATTTATCTTTATCACCCCAAGAAAATTCAAGCCGAAAAAGATGACCACGAGACCGGACACGATATTCACCGCCTGCTGGTACTGCTTCAAAAAGCTGCCGATGGTTCCGGCCAGCGCCCCCATTGCCACAAACACTACGGTAAATCCCAGCCCAAAACCAAATGCTCCCCGCAGCGTTTTTTTGGTACTCCGCTCTCCGCCGCCTGCAAAATAAGAAATGTATATCGGCAGCATGGGCAGCAGACAGGGGGATATAAACGTAATAATTCCTTCCAGAAATGAAATCAAATACTGCATTTTTTATATCCTTTCCGCTATTCTTCAGAATCCTTATCCAGGAAATTTTATTCAGTAATCCTTATTCAGTAATCCTTATTCAAGAATCTATATAGTAATTTAAAAGACACGGAACCGTTACTCTTTATTCAGGAACCGATCCCAGGCTTCCTCATCACCGGATCCTTCCACGGTGAGCACATAGCTTCTCTCATTTGCCGCATCAATATTAAAAATGTACTGCGCATCACATTTTTCCAGTGAATATAAAACGCCGTCCGCAAATGTTTTTATAACTTCCAGCTGCTCTTCCGGGGCTATCTCCACATCTTCACAGGTTCCAATCAGCTTTCCGTCCGCGTTGTAGGTCTTAAATCCTTCTTCCACTACAGAAATCACGGAAAATTCTTCAATTTTAAGAATCAGATTGTTGGCGCGCATTTCCCGGATGTCCCGGTTACAGGAGTTCTCCGGCAAAATAGTGACATTGTCCAGTACCATATGGAAAAATCCACTGGTAACCTGCACGTCTCCGATATATGCCTCCGCAAAATTAAAATGTTCGAATTCATTTTTTGTTGTGTATTTCATTGTATGTTCCTCGCCTTCATTTTTCTAATCTGCAGCAATGAACCTGCCTGATTCTCTGTCAATTTACAGTGTATTCTCTGTCTATTTCCAACGTATTTTCTGTCACCCGGCATGCAAGACACAATACCTTAACACCTGCCTGCTTTGCCTCAGCCAGCACTTCACCAAATTCTTTATGGGTTGCATCATTGGGGCGAACTTCGCGAATTCCCTCCATCTGTATCACAAAAGCTATCGCACAATGATACCCTTGCTCTGTTGCCTTCATCAATTCCCGCAAATGCTTAATCCCCCGTTCCGTAGGTGCATCCGGAAAATAACCGATCCCATCTCTTTCCAGGGTACACCCCTTTATCTCCATAAGGTATTTTTCGCTGCCTTTTTCCATATAAAAGTCTACACGTGAATCCCCATAGGTATACTCCGGTCTTACCAACGTATAATCCTGCGCTTTCAGCCACTCTGCCACTACCTGATTCGGCGCCTGGCTATCGATATTTACCCAGCCTAATGATTCCTTGTAAACACTGATCAGATCATATTTTGTTTTCCGGTTGGGGTTATCTGAAATCTGTAATATCACCTCAGCATCTGGAAGCAAAAGTTCCCTACATCTGGCTGTATTTTTTACATGGACGGTTTCCAGGGTTCCATCTATATACACCCTGGCCACAAACCGGTTGGGACGGCTGTGGAATTTTCCATGGACTGTGTTCTCATATTTCATCGCTTTTTCCCTTTTCACTAAAACCCGATGTATTCAGACATTGTTTTTACGTTACAAATCTGATACTGGAATTTCCTACGCAATATTGTTATAATATTGTTCTCTTAATTATAATTTTAATTGGCAGGTTTTGCAACTGACAAAAAATTGAAAGATATACTATGGAGGATTTGCCTGACAATGTAATTGCTGTAGGTAATCCCTGCCGAGTGCTTCGGGAAGTGAATGAGCACGATAAGATGTACTATT
>JAGASC010000135.1 GCA_017621905.1 Roseburia sp. | reverse complement strand
TGTTTCTTTTAGCTTATCACAGCTGCCTAAAAATAGCAAGCCAACAACTCACTTCGTCAGCTTCTTCATTCACCGGTATCGGTTCGCCTTAATCGCTACTGGAATGCACTTGAATATCTGGTCTGAATTCAGGAATGCCACCACCACAATGACCGGCAACTTCCAATAAAAGGCCGCCAAAAATACCAAAGGATACATGATCAGCCAGATGCAGATCAGGTCATTCCACATAACAAATTTCGGGTCGCCTCCGCCACGGATAATTCCGAGGGCCGTTGGCATCTGATAAGACATTCCCATGAAAACAAAACATAGAAGAATCATAATCTGCCTTGCCAGTTCCATCGCCGCCGGTGTCAGATTGTAAAAGCTTAGCAGAAAATCCTTTCCGGCAAACAATATTCCCGCCACCAGAACACCCACAACAATATAAAAAATCTGTAAGGTCTTTGCATATTCTTTGGCTTTCTCAAAATTTCCCACTCCAACGGTCTTTCCCATGATTACGCTTGCAGCCGAAGCTTCTCCCACCACCACAATCTTCAAAAATTGAAAAAATGTGGTGGCGGCACTGTTGGCAGCAATGGCGTCCGAGGTCAGGTGGCCCAAAACAGCCGTCTGCATCGCCACGGAGATTCCAAATAAAGCCTGTGTGATCACCACCGGAATGCTGACTTTAAAATAGTCCGCAGCCATTTCTTTGTTCCAGGAGAATATTTTGCCAAGTCTAAGCTTTAATTTTTTATCTCCGAACAATATGTAACAAACAACAATCAGCAGTTCCACGCACCTGGCCACCAGCGTTCCAATCGCAGCACCGACAATTCCCAGCTCCGGTGCACCAAAATTTCCAAAAATCAGCACATAATTGATGCCGATATTCAGGAAGAAAGTGGACAAAGATATGGCAAAGGCAATTTTTACCGTTTCCACGCTGCGCATTGCCCCAATCAGCACATTGGTAAAAATAAAAATCAGGTATGTGAACCGCATAATAGACAAATATTTCATTCCCTCTGCACAGATTGCTTCATCCTCTGTAAAAATGTGCAGCACCTGTGCCGGGAAACAGGACACGGTTATGGTCAATGCAATTCCAATAAATGCCCCTACACTTAAAGCCAGACCGGTCAGCCTGCATATGGGTTCTGTGTCCCTTTTCCCCCAATACTGGGCTGCCAAAACCACCAGTCCTTCTGCCACTCCATTCGTAAGCTGCTGGAGCAGAAACTGTATCTGATTTACCGTTGCCGCTCCGGAGAGAGCCGTCTGGCTGTAGGATCCCAGCATGACATTATCTGCGAGATTTACGCTGTAAGAAATGAGATTCTGCAGAACCAGCATCGCCATCAGCGGTAAGAATGTTTTGTAAAAGCTTTTATCCCTCGTAATCAACATATCAATCACTCCATTTTCTTATTTTGTTCGTAATTATTCAGTACCTTCATAATTACGACCGCAAGCCCATGAAAATCGCTCTGCGATGAGGGCTTGCTCCTGCAAGTTCTACGTTTTCTCACGGTCCATGCAGTAAATGCATGGACCTGACCAGAACAGTTACTTTTGTTCTTTTTCTCCGGCAATATACTCAATTTCTGTGCCAGACAACGCAACCTTGCAACATCTTTTGTTATTATGACACCCAATATGAGAAAAAACAAGAAAAAACTTATCTAAGATGTTTCGCTTTCATTTTACGAAAAAATCACAAATATGTCATCAATCCGGAAATGTTTTCTCATATTTTTGTTGTCATAAAAACGTAAATCTTTTATAATCGATATGTCTACACAAAATGGGAATAAAAACTTATTCATTAAATTTATTATATTGAATACTGTTTTACACTATAGAGAAAAGAGGTATTTATTATGGCAGGCTCCAGCTTTGGAACAATATTTAAGATTACAACCTGGGGAGAATCCCACGGAAAGGGTTTAGGCGTCGTGGTGGACGGCTGTCCGGCAGGACTTCCCTTGTGTGAAGAGGACATCCAGAAATTTTTAAACCGCAGAAAACCGGGACAATCAAAATACACCACCCCCCGCAAAGAGGATGATGCGATAGAAATTCTCTCCGGCGTCTTTGAGGGAAAGACTACCGGCACTCCGATTTCCATGGTTGTTTTCAATGAAAACCAGCGTTCAAAGGATTACAGTGATATTGCATCCTATTATCGCCCCGGTCATGCGGACTATACTTTTGATATGAAATACGGTTTCCGGGACTACCGTGGCGGCGGACGTTCCTCGGGGCGTGAGACCATCGGGCGAGTGGCTGCCGGAGCAATCGCAGTAAAAATTTTAAATCAGCTTGGTATCACCTTTACCACCTATACGAAATCCATCGGTCCTGTGAATATAAAGGAAGAAAACTTTGATGCAGCGCAGATCAGCGAAAATCCCCTGTATATGCCGGATGCCGAAGCAGCCGAAAATGCTTTAGCCTATCTGGATGCCTGCATGGCAGAGTTGAATTCTTCCGGTGGTGTTGTGGAATGTGTCATAAAAGGTGTACCTGTCGGCATCGGTGATCCGGTCTTTGAGAAATTAAATGCCAATCTGGCGAAGGCAGTGATGTCTATTGGTGCAGTGAAAGGATTTGAAATCGGAGATGGTTTTGATGTAGCAAAGGCCACCGGAAAAAATAATAATGATGCTTTCCGTATGCGTCCGGATGGTTCTGTTACAAAGGCAACCAACCACGCTGGTGGAATCTCAGGCGGTATGAGTGACGGAAGCAATATTTTGCTTCGGGCTACCATTAAGCCGACCCCTTCCATTGCTTCTGTGCAGCAGACTGTAAATAAATCAGGAGAAGAGATTGATGTAAGCATCCGGGGACGCCACGATCCGATTATCGTGCCCCGTGCGGTTGTTGTAGTGGAATCTATGGCTGCTATTGCAATTGTGGATGCCATGTTTGCAAATATGAGTGCACGTATGGATTCTATTGAAAAATTTTATTGCAATGAATCGTAATTGTAAAACAAAAGCCTAAGCCATAAAATGAAATCCTGAAACAAGCGAGTCAATTCCGCAATGGCTGAATGAGGAGGCATTATCTCTTAATGTTAATTTCTCACAAGTATTACAAGACGCGCTAATTGAACTGGTGCAAAAACACCGAGCATAAACAATAGTAAAAATGCTCTACTTACGTTCTGTCATCGTAAACATTAGAAAGCACGCTTCGTGAACTTTCCATTGTCATGAATCAGCATCCCCTGGCTCTGTCTCCATATGGACAGTTCCCGGGGAATCAGGATTCATCTCTCCCCTATTTACACAGATTTCTGGTAACTACTCAACATTTCTGCCATCTCTACAATTTCCACTGGAAATTTCATGTAAGAAAGCAACTTTACCGCGTTTTTTGTCTGCCCGAAACCTTTGCGTATTTTATAATCAAATAAAATATCATCTTCCCGTATCTCGCTCTGGAAATAATAGCAATCGTACAGATCCACCAATTTTTCTGCCAGCTCCATATCATGCGTCGCCACCACCGCGAGGCAGTTCTTTTTCGCCAGATAGGTGAGCACAGCCTCTGAAGCGGCCAGCCGTTCCGCTGTGTTCGTCCCGCGAAGAATCTCATCAATCAGACACAACACCGGCAGTTCTTCGCCCACAGCGTTCACAATCCTTTTTAAATATCCTACCTCCCGAATATAATAGCTCTCCCCGGATAAAATATCATCCCGCACCGCCATCGAAGTCAGAATCCGCATTCGCGGCATACGAAACTGTTCCGCCATACATGTATGAATCGTCTGTGCCAAAATGGAATTTACTGCTACTGCCTTGATGAACGTGGACTTTCCGGAAGCATTGGCACCGGTAATCATGCAGCCTCTTTTCAATATGAAATCATTTCTGACTGCCTGTTCCAGCAGTGGATGATATATCCCCTTTCCTAACAACCAGCCACGCTGCTCGCGCTCATATTCGTTGCACTGCTCCTGTCCGCGCTCTCTGCACTTATCCTGTTCCCATTCACCATACTGCCCCTGCCTTCCCCTACCAAACTCAGGCAGACAGTATCCCGGCAAGCTTGCCCGAAAGGATGCCACGGA
>JAGASC010000134.1 GCA_017621905.1 Roseburia sp. | reverse complement strand
AGACGCAATGACGGCACAGGGAATCCCGTATAGAAAATTCTTCCAATCTGTCCTGCCGTAAAAAACGAGTTCCGCGATTGGGACCAGCGCCCAGATTCCACAGGTAAATGACCAGGTATAAAAAATAGAGCCGTTGACCCACACCGCAGCATAGCCCAATGTCATGGCGCTCATCAGCAGATATCCTGCCACAGATGTCACCGCAGCGCCAAGGCCTCCTGCGCACCCGTCCAACACTCCGCAGGCAGGCTTTCTGTTCCACCAGTCACGCAAGGTTCCCTCTGGTTCTCTGGCCGCTACCCGTGCCAGACGCAGTATCCCCACGGGAAGCAGCACCAGCATCAGGGCATTTATTACCCGCCAGAAGGTAAGCCCCAGACGAAAGGTAATATAGACCATAGCCTCCCCGGAAAGCCTTCCTACCCATGTGTCATAGCGAAATTTCAGATATTCCAAAAATCCCATCTCGTGGGTATATTGATAAAAATAGACATCATCGCCATCGGAGTATCCCCTCCGGCTTAAGACCAGAAGGACTCCGACAAATATAAATGTCCAAAATATAAAACGAATCTTTTTCTCTTTTTTCATAAATAACCAGGATTCCTTTTCCTTCATAACAACATGCAAGCTACACGTTCCTGTACATCCCTCATTATCACAGTGCTTCTTATCCCCGCCAGATTTTTTTCCAATAATCCGGACTCATGGTACACTTCAATATCATCTTGCGGGTTAATCGTTTATAACGCTTTCCCATAAAATATCCCGCATACTTTCCCACGCACTGCCAGCCAAGATTCCAAATCAGATACGGTTTTCCAATACGAACCAGATGCTTCATCGTGTTTATGACCAGCTTTATTCCTTCCGATTCCGAGCTTACCTCTTCAAAAATCTCCGGATGCATGGTCTGTGACACCGCCAAATCAAAATTCCGGCGAAACTGCTGCTTTATGGAATAATTGTGGGAATGAACGACGCATGCACTCGCCCTATACTCCACAGCATAGTCAGCCTCAATTGCCCTTGCTGCAAAGAACATATCCTCGTTAAAAATAACAGGAGACTCAAAGCCGCCCAGTTTTTCAAATACGTCTCTCCGATAGGCCGCGCAGACATCCGAGCAGAAGAATGTCTTGATCCCAAGTTCTGCAATATCCGCCTTCGTCTTTTTCCTGCCGGCATCCGGATAATTGAACTGTCTGGTATAACATTCTATCACAGAGCAGTCCTCCCTTGGCAGCTGTCTTGCATATGCCACAGCTACCGTTGCTGCTTCCTTATTCGTCTTCTTGGCATCCTCCGGCTGACACCGCTTTGTCTTCTCTACATCTATTGCCTGCTCTTTCTCTGCATCCGCCTGGAAACTTTCCATCACGAAAGGCTCCACCAGATTCGCCACAAGATACGGATTCGCGGGCATGGCATCCTGGGTCATAAAAACAATGACATCCGCCTCCGACTGCGCTGCTCCCAGCATTCTGGTAGCTCCGTGGTCGAACTCCTCCTTGCTCACATGAAGCAGCGTATAATCGCAGGGTAGGTTCCGCAGTGCCTGCTCAATCGGATATTTTCTTTTCGCTTCTTCCCACAGTGCCTCTTCTGTATTCATAAGAATAATTCTGTGAATAATAAAGGTCTGCTCCTGCAATTTTTGCAGGAGCAGACAGAATGTATCATCCGGTCTATACGTCGGAATAATAATATCTACTTTCATCAATAACCATCCTCCTGATGGTAACCGGTGTCCTCAATAATCTGCTGACTATTCTTCTTCACCTTCTCCGTCGGAACATAATCTTCCTCGTTATAGAGGAATTTATGCAGCTCAATTACGTTAGATTCCAGATCACAGGGAATGACGCAATCGCCCTTAGACCCCAGTTTTATAGTATTTTTTACAAAGGGGAAACCTGCCGTCTCACCTAATTTATAATCAAATACCTTTGCCGCCAGCGCAATTAAATCTGTGTTGGAGAAGCTGGTCTTAATATCTCCAAAGACTGTATCAATCAATTTGTTGATGGTCTTCAAATCTGCTTTCTGTGCTTTTTCCACCATCGCGGCAATTATGGTTCTCTGGCGCTCGGTACGCTTGTAATCACTGCCTGTGGTTTGGCGGATACGTGCATAGGCACATGCCTGTACTCCGTCCATGTTGTAGGTTCCTGCTCCCGGCAAATACTCAGAATTATTCTTCGTCAGCTTATTGATTTCATCCATATAACCATACATCAGAACAGCTTCCAGGTCCGTAATGGTTATTTCCACGCCACCCAACAAATCAACACATTCCACCACGGCATTGAAATCCACGGTCACATAATCGGTAATGTTTAAGTCAAGATTCGTATTGAGCATATTGATTGCCTGCTCCGGTCCTCCCTTGGCATAGGCGGAATTACATTTCCGGTATGTATTATCACCAATGTCCAGATAGGAGTCACGATAAATGGATACCAGTTTCACCTCATGGGTGTCATTGTTGATACTTGCAATCATGATCACGTCGCTGTTTCCCTTGGACAAATTACCGTTGGAACGATTATCCAGACCAAACAGTGCAATCGATGTATACCCTTCCATAATCTCCAGGGATTCAGAGGAAATTTCGTCATTGACCTTGATATCTTCCGGTGTAAAAGTGACTTCCTTCTCAATCTTTGAAAGCTGAACAAC
The DNA here is from genome assembly GCA_017621905.1 of Roseburia sp. Taxonomy (GTDB): domain Bacteria; phylum Bacillota; class Clostridia; order Lachnospirales; family Lachnospiraceae; genus Roseburia. The sequence continues at coordinate 113 of JAGASC010000134.1, read as the reverse complement.
AACATACAGCACTGCTGCCAAAATCGCCAGCACCAGCAGTTCAATGACTACAATCAGAATCTTACGGTTCCTTCTCTTTTTTGCCGCCTTCTGCTTTTTCGTCATTGGCTTTT
>JAGASC010000133.1 GCA_017621905.1 Roseburia sp. | reverse complement strand
TAATATACCAGGGATGTGGATCCATCCGGAAGCACATGATCCAACTGGGTTCTGGTCCAGTCGAATACCGGCATGAAATTGTAGCAGATGCACTTAACGCCTGCTTTTGCCACGCGGCGGATATTCTCGCAGTAATTCTCAATATATTGGTCACGGGTCGGTTTGCCCAGCTTGATGTCCTCATGCACCGGGATACTCTCGATGACTTCAAAATGAAGTCCTGCCTCCTCCACCAGTTTCTTTAATCTTGCAATACTTTCTTCGCTCCATACCTCTCCAACAGGTACGTCATAGACTGCTGTCACGATAGAATGCATTCCTGGAATCTGACGAATGTTCTCCAGGGTAACTTTGTCGTCCTCACCATACCAGCGAAATGATAACTTCATAGGTTTCCTCCATTCCGGCGCTTAACATTGGCGCCGTTTCTTTCAATTTTGTCAACTTGCATACATGAATCATACTTCATGATTTCGCTCTTTTTCTCACGCTATAGTTTGAATATAGCACGCTTGTATACAAGTGTCAATCTCTATTCTTCTTTTTTTCTGTTTTGTACATCCCGTCAAGCTGTTTTTGTAACTTTTGCACAACATTTTTCTGTCATTTTTCGGTTTTTCTCTTTTTATCTTCTTTGTTCCACTTGTATACAAGCATTGTTTTCTTTCCATTTTTCTGTCGGGATTTCTGCAAACAGACTGTCTGAACAGCAACTCTCTTTTTCACTTTATACAAACGAAATAAAAAAATAGATTGTTTTTTTTTCCATATCGTCTTATATTAAAAATACATTCGTGGGTGGTATACATCTCCCACATTAATTACTTTATGAGGTCAGATATATGTATACAAAAAAACATACCGGCACATCCGAGGCCGTTTATCAGAAATTAAAACAACAGATCCTGCATTTAGAGCTGCCGCCCGGCTCCTCCATCAGTGAAATCGATACTGCCGCAAAATATGACATTTCCAGGACTCCGGTGCGGGATGCTTTTAAAATGTTAGAATCCGAAGGTTTGCTGGAAATTCGCCCCCACATCGGCACCTTTGTGTCGCTGATCGATCTGAATACGATTTCCGACATCCTCTATATGCGGGAGGTTTTAGAGCAGGCCGTTATGAAAGATTTGGCGGTAAGCCTGGACAAATCCCAGGAATTTCGTATTCGCCTGCTTTTGCAGCAGCAGCGGGAACTCTTAGACACCGAGCGGTCCGCTGAGGAGCTGGGACGGGCATTCATCATCAGCGATAATGATTTCCATTATGCGTTATTTGAGCTGGCAGGCAAGAAAAATGTCATGGATTTTCTTAATACCGTGACCTCCCAGTATGAGCGGTTCCGTACCTTTCTCAATCTGGGCGGCCGTGAGGAACTGATGCTGCTTTATGAGGACCATGTGAAAATCTGGGAATGTATTTCCCATAAGGATTATGATAAACTTTCCGACCACGTTTCCCACCACCTTTATGACGGGTTCAACCGGAGTATCGATGTGGTCTATAAGCATCCGGAGTATTTTAAATCCTTCACATAGCATTACACCTGTTTTTATTTGTAATTATTCAGTACCTTCATAATTACGACCGCAAGCCCATGAAAATCGCTCCGCGATGAGGGCTTGCTCCTGACTATTCTACGTTTTCATACGTCCTATGCAGTAAATGCATAGGACTGTTCTGAACAGTTACTTTTATTTTTTCATTTTAGGCTGGAAAATAAGGCTGGCAAGGTAGCCGAAGATCAGTGCGGCGGAGATTCCCACCGCGCTGGCTTTAAAGCCGCCCATGAAAATTCCCAAAAATCCATGTTCATCCACTGCTTCTTTTACACCCTTCCAGAGCACATTGCCAAAGCCGAGAAGCGGTACGCTGGCACCGGCTCCGGCAAAATCGAGGAAAGGCTCATAAATTTGCAAAGCGCCTAAGATTGCACCGAGCACTACAAGCATTACCATGATGCGTCCGGGGAGCAGTTTTGTTTTTTCCATTAAAATCTGGACAAGGGCGCAGATGAGACCGCCGGTCCAGAAAGCATTTAAGTAGTCCATGAATCCTCCTAATTTTCAAAGAAAAATCGGTAACTATTCCGTACCTTCATAGTTACAACTGCTAATCTGCATGCTCTATGACCACCGCATGGGCAATCCCGGGAACCGTTTTTCCTTCGTTAAAGGACACGGTTGATAACAGAGCTCCTGTTGGTACAAACAGGATGCGGTGCAGGCGGGCATCCTCGACCTGCTTCAGGTAATGGGCGCTCAAGGTTACGGCAGAGCATCCACAGCCGGAGCCTCCGGCGCCGGTCCCCTGTTTTTTGCTGTCAAAAATTTCAACGCCGCAGTCTTCATGAATGGTACTGATGTCAAAGCCCTGCTGACAGCAGAGATCCAGAAGGATTTCGCTGCCTACGGTGCCCAGATCACCGGTGATGATTTTGTCGTAATCGGCGGGATTTCTCCCAAAATCTTTGAAATGACTGCATATGGTGTCTGCTGCTGCAGGAGCCATTGCGGCTCCCATATTCATGGAGTCTTTTATGCCGTAGTCCACGATTTTACCGGTGGTGACAGCTGGGATTCTGGCTTTACTGCGTCTCCTGCCAAGTACATAGGCTCCGCTTCCGGTGACCGTCCAGGTAGCTGATAAGGGCCTTTGGTTGGCATATTCCAGGGGAAACCGGAATTGCTTTTCGGCACTGGCAAAGTGGCTGGAGGTCATGGCCACGATGTAATCGGCAAAGCCTCCCGCCACACACATTGCTCCAAGAGACAGTGCCTCCCCGCAGGTGCTGCAGGCTCCGTAAAGACCAAACAGGGGGACCTGATAGTCCATGAGCCCGAAGGAAGTGGCAATGTCCTGTCCCAGCAGGTCGCCGGAAAACAGATATCTGACATCTTCTTTGTTCAGCTTTGCCTTGCCAATGGCCATCATAAAGGCCTCCTTTTGAAGGGTGCTCTCGGCTTCCTCCCAGGTGTTCTGTCCAAAATTATCGTCCTCGCCTACTACATCAAAACAATGTCCAAGGGGGCCTTCTCCCTCTTTTTTGCCGACGATGCTGGCACTGCTTACAATATACGGAGCTTCTGCAAACTGCAGGCTCTGCTTTCCCGTCTGTACTCCCATATGAATTCACATACCTTTCTATAAATCTGTTGTATTAGTATGGATAAATGGGGCGGATTTATTCATGATTCGTATTTCTTTTTACTGCGTAATATTCTCCCGGATTCCCTGTGCCACCTGTTCAGGACAGATGCCAAGATACACGCACAATTCCAGAAATTCCTCCGCGTCTAAAGGTTCCCGGTAGCCCGGTGTCAGCTTCCCGACATCGATTCCCAGAGCCCGGGCCGTCTCCTCCGGGGAAATATGATGCTTTTTAAAATATGTTATAAAATATTCTGTTACCAGTGATTTAGACATTTTAACCTCTCATTCTCCCGTGTATAGCAAAATCTGTTCCCATTCTTTTATTGACAGGATTATTTTTCATTTTTTCTCTGCATCACAGAATCTATTGACTAGTAGAAAAGCCATGGGCTATGATACATGCGTGAGGTGCACGCTTATGAGAAATGAATATATTCCCAAAGTACTAAAAGAATACCGAAAGAAAAATCAATATACAGTAAACGATGTCTCGCTGATGCTTCACGAGCGTTCGATTGACGTGGCTCCCAAGACCATTTACGGATGGGAAAGCGGGCAGGCAAATCCCAGCGCCGATATGCTTTTAACCCTTTGCGAACTTTATAATATCGAAAATATTTTGTCTGCTTTCGGCTACAGTGACACAGAAAATTTCCATATTACAGCTGCCGAAAAGGATGTCATCGAACACTATAGAGAGCATCCGGAGCTCCAGGAGGCCGTGGGCGTCCTTCTTGGCTGTCGTCCTCGCCGCAAAGTACGGACCTCGATCAATTCCGCAAAGAGCAGCACGAAAAAATCATGATTTTTAACAGGCTTGTCCATTTATAGACCAGCTTGTTTTTTCTTCTGTAGTATTA
>JAGASC010000008.1 GCA_017621905.1 Roseburia sp. | reverse complement strand
TTGCCAGGAGCTTTTTCAGGTAAGAAGAATCATCAATGAGGCCAACCAAAGGAAACCGTACAGCGTTCTTATGTGTATAAATGGTCATTTCCATAGAGATTTTATTCGTATACTGGATAATGTGTGTTATTTTGAGTTAAATTCTACATCTTTTGATTATTTGGATTATGCACATGATTTATATCCGGAGGAACTCACGAAAGAATTTTCACTGCTGTGCCATACTGTGGTATATAATGATCCGATTCATGCGATTATCACACTGGAAGGAAATACCATTACGATTGAGGGTATGGAAAGCAGCATGTTCATGGGAATTAACCGCGAGCATACGAAAAACAGTTTGTGGGATTCTGTTGGACGCCCGGTAGTGCCAAAGGTACAATCCGCAAAAATCACACTGGGATAATAAGGAGTAAACTATGAAAAAGAATGGAAAACATCTATTTATTAAGGATTTGAAAAAGAACTGGGTTCTGTGGCTCATGCTCATGCCTGTGACAGCCTTTTTTCTCATCAATAATTATCTGCCGATGGTAGGTATTTACTTTGCATTTACAGATTTTAATTTCAGGGATGGATTGTTCGGAAGTCCCTTTGTGGGATTAAAAAACTTTGAGTTTCTCTGGAAATCAAATATTTTATGGCGTCTGACCAGAAATACCATTCTATACAATATTGTATTTATTTTGTTGGGGAATGTGTGCCAGGCTTTTATGGCAATTCTGGTCAGCCTCCTTTCTTGCAAAAGATTTAAAAAGATCACTCAGACAATGATATTTATGCCCTACTTTACATCCTATGTTATTCTCAGCGTGGTGGTTTACAATCTGTTTAACTACGAAAATGGTCTGATCAACGGCATTGTGACAAATATGGGGCATGAGCCCATCAATTTCTACGGAACGCCTGCATATTGGCCTTTTTTAATCACGTTTTTCCACATCTGGAAAGGGCTCGGATATGGCATGGTAGTATATCTGGCCACGATTCTGGGTATCAGCAATGAGCTGCATGAGGCAGCAATTGTTGACGGGGCGAACATTCTGCAAAGAATAAAGTATATTATCATTCCGCATATCAAGCCAACCTTTATTATTCTGCTGCTCTATGCTATCGGAGGAATCATGAGGGGACAGTTCCAGCTATTTTATCAGATTGTAGGAAACAATGGTCTTTTGTTCGAGACAACAGACATCATAGACACCTATGTTTACCGAGTCAGCACCACAAGTATGGAATTTGGAATGGGTACCGCTGCCGGTCTGTATCAGTCTGTGTTTGGGCTTGTGCTGGTGGTTACAGTCAACTGGCTGATAAAGAGAAAAGATGATGAGCTGGCATTGTTCTAAAATCAGGTGGTTTATCAGAGTGAGTAGGAAACGAGATGTTTTATGTTTTAAGATTAGTGGAGTGTAAGGAAGATGAAAATAAAGAAAGCAACTAGTACATATATTTTTGAAATATTAACCTATTTCATATTGGTGGTCACTTCTGTCATATGTGTGATTCCCTTTTTGATTATCATATCCGGTTCTTTTTCCAGCAATGAGAGCATCCTTCTGGAGGGATACGCCCTGATTCCCAGAGAATTCAGCTTAGAAGGTTATCGGACTATTTTCGAAAATGCCAAGGGCATTATACGGGCTTACGGTGTTACCATTTATTGCACGGTAGTGGGAACTTTAGTGGGACTTATCATAACTGCGATGACAGGATATGTACTTTCTCGGAAGGAATTCAGATACCGAAATCGAATTTCGTTCCTGATTTATTTTACTACCCTTTTTGGTGGAGGTATGGTTCCCTGGTATTATATGTATTCAGGGGTATTGGGATTGAAAGGGACGCTTCTGGTTCTGTGGCTGCCAGGTCTCGTAGCACCGTTTTATGTTGTGCTGATGCGTACCTTTGTGAAGGGTTCTCTGCCGGACGAAATTGCGGAGGCTGCCAAAATAGATGGAGCCGGGCAATGGATGATTTTCTGTCGGATTGCTATGCCGGTGCTTAAACCCGGACTGGCTACGATAGGCCTTTTTCTGGCACTGAATTATTGGAATGATTGGTATCGGTCCTCAATGTTTAGTGTGGATAGCAGTACATGGGAATTGCAGTATTATCTGTACAATATGATCAATAAAGCGGAAGCTGCAAAGGGTATCGCAGCTGAGGCCGGGATCGTAATAACCGACCTGCCTTCAGAGTCCATGAAAATGGCCATGGCGGTGGTGGTGACAGGACCAGTCCTATTGGTGTATCCATTTGTCCAAAAGTATTTTGTGTCCGGTATTATGATAGGTGCCGTGAAAGGATGATGAGCCCGGAATCTGTCAAAAAAGTTATAAACAGCTGTCCATGGAGCTGTGTTTATAAATAAACTAAGGAGGTATATCAAATGAAAGGTAAAAAAATGATGCAATTAAAAAAACTGGTTACAATTTGCATAGCTGCCAGTATGTTGACTCTGTCGTTTGCAGGATGTGGCGGTAATGAGAATGAAAAAGACTCTCAGGTTTCTGACGTTGAAAGTTCCCAAGAGGGGTCAACGGTGGTTGATACGTCCACCGAAGAGAACGGACCGGATCTTTCAGAGCAAGTGGAACTGGTCTTTTATCTGTACGGAGATGCGCCTGCGGATATGAAGAAAGTGGAAGACAAAATTAATGAGATTTTATTAGAGAAGATCAACGCTACCATTTCTTTCCGTCATACTACTTATACAGATGCTTTGAGCAAGTATAAAATGGTGCTTTCTTCCGGTGAAGATTGCGATTTAATCTATACAGCCAACTGGCTGGAATATGCAAACCTTGCGGCGAAACAGGCTTTCTATCCACTGGATGAATTGCTGGATACCTGTATGCCGGAAGTAAAAGCTTTATTTACAGAGGAAGTGTGGAATGCCATGAGAATAGATGGAACCATCTATTCCGTACCGGATGCGGGCAGAACTACTTACGGCGGTCGTTTGCATGTTTGGAGAGAGGATTTGCGTAAAAAATATGATCTGCCCGTTCCGGACACCTTTGAAAATCTGGAAGCATATCTGGAGGGAGTAAAAGCCAATGAGCCGGAACAGACGTTGATTGCCAGAAATACGTCCACCTCTACTACCAGTACGTTTAAGACCTTCGATGGAGTTACCCTTAAGACCTTTTATTCACCTTACCAAAAAGGTTATTACTCCCTTGATGTAGATTACAGCAATCCGTCCGAGTTGTTTGATTACTGGCATAGCGATCTGTTTAAAGAAGATATGGAAGCCATGAAAAGATGGGCAGATAAGGGATTTTGGTCCAAGAATATTCTTTCCCACAAGCCGGAAGGCGATATTTCAAATGGCGGAGAAGTAATTACTAACTGTAATTATGCCCAGTATCTTACCTTTAGAGAGACCGTTGAAAAAGAGCACCCGGATTGGGAGCTTGCTTATGTCGTAAGAGAAGAGCTGACAGGGGTAGCGACTCCACAACATCCTACTACAGACGGCACTGCGATTGCTTTTAATAGTAAGAACCCGGAACGTGCTGCCATGGCGCTTCAGCTGTTTATGACAGATGCTGAATTAGAGCGGCTGTTGCTGTATGGAATCGAGGGCGAGCATTATACAGTGGATGCGAACGGCTATTATGTAGATGGACCGCAGAATGCGAACTACCCATATGAGGGCAGCAGTGCATGGAGCTTAAAGAATGCTGAAATCGATCTGATCAAGGAATCCAGCCAGGAGATGTATGACCTTCATGCCGAGCTTGGCGAGATTGCAAAAGCAAGCGGTTATCCCATGGTTGATATTTTATCGGGCTTCCGTGAGGACTCCAGTGCGTACTCTGCTGAGAGAGCAGCTCTTGTATCTGTGTTAGTAGAATATCTGACTCCGTTGCAGGCAGGTATGGTAGAGGATGTGGATGCTGCAATTGAAGAGTTCTTAGAGGCAGCAGAGACAGCAGGACTTTCTATGATTCAAGACTCTTATAAGGAGCAGTGGGCTGACTATTGCGAGCAGTATGGGTATTAATAACAGGGGCATAGGCAGCAGATAAATGCTGCCGGCCCATAATTCACAGATGTATTATGAAATGACAGGACAGCTGGTCTTACCATGGAAAAAGGCTGCCCTGTCATTATTGTTTATTTCGCAACTTAACTTCAGATAGGGACGAAAGGGGATGGATGAAGATGAATATCGCTTTTGCAGGATTCAGACACGATCATATTGTGGGATTATATCATCAGGCGTTGCAGAACGAGATGGTTCAAATCATCGGATGTTGTGAAGAAGATTTATCAGAAAGAAAGTATATCGAGGAAAACAGAGGGATAAAATGCAGCTATAACAGGTATGAAGAGATATTAAAAGATGTGAGAATTGAAGCGGTTGCTATCGGAGATTATTTTTCCAGGCGTGGTAAAATGGTCATAGAGGCACTGAAACACGGAAAACATGTGATATGCGACAAGCCTATCTGCACAGATATCGATGAATTGGGGGAGATAGAAAGAATATCCTCTGAAAAGGGGTTACAGGTGGCCTGTATGCTGGATTTAAGATACAGGGAGCAGGTATATAAAGGAAAAGAAATCATAGAAAACGGAGAATTGGGAGAGATACGTATTGTATCGTTCACAGGGCAGCATTGCCTTGACTACGAAAATCGCCCCAAATGGTATTTTGAGGAAGGAAAACACGGAGGCACCATCAATGATATCGCCATACATGGAATCGATATTGTCCGATTTATGACCGGTAAGAATTTAACAAAGATTAACTGCGCTAAGACATGGAATGCTTTTGCCGACAAAGCCCCCGGTTTTAAAGATTGCGGTCAGTTTATGGTAGAAATGGACAATATATCGCTGATGGGGGATGTATCTTATGCGGCGCCTAAATGTTACTCTCCTATACCGACATATTGGAATTTTTGTTTTTGGGGTACAAAAGGCATGTTGAATTTTTGTGTTCAGAATCAAAATATTCATGTATTCAAAGTAAATGAGGAAGAAAAAATTATTGCATGTAAAGGCGGAAACCCGGAGTATTTGCGGGATTTTATATGGGAAACAAAAGGAATAAGAACAATGATGAATACAAAGGAGATCATCGAATCTCAGAGGCAGGTGCTCAAAATACAAAAATATGCGGATGCGAAGGCCCGAGGATAAAGGTTGTTCTGACTGTTCAAAGACAATGCCAGTTCGTTCCTTTTTATGTTCGCGTCTCCCACTTGGAAAGCGAAAGCGATTGAAAAGGGAGTACTTCATAAAGGGACGAAATGACATTGGGAAAAAAGAGTAGCCCAACCATGATTTCTATGGACATCTCGGTATGTGGATGGTAACTGTGCTGCCTACGCCCATTTTGCTCTTACAGGAGAGCCCGTACTGCGCTCCATAGGCGATATGGATTCGGTCACAGATATTTCGGATTCCGTATCCGCCCGGCATGTCAGATATCTCCTGGGATGCCGGGGAAAAGTTGGCGGCTATGACTTCCTGGGGCATGCCAACACCGTCATCCTCCACAGTAAGATACACATGTTCTTCTTCCTGCCAGCCTCTGATTTTGATAGCGCCCCTCCCGTTCTCCCGTTCATAGATGCCGTGGATGGCAGCATTTTCAATAATGGGCTGAAGTATCATCTTGATTATGTGCAAGTCTTCAATTTCAGGCGCGATTTCCCAGACAGTATGTATTTGATCAGAAAATCTGATATTTAATATTTTAAGATACATCTGCGCATGTGAGATTTCATCGCGTAGTTTGATGTTATCCTCTCCCTTGCTCAGGCCAATTCTGTAAAATGATGCCAAGGCTGACACGGCGTCTGTAATTTGGGGAACATTATTTTGTATGGAAAGACAGT
>JAGASC010000132.1 GCA_017621905.1 Roseburia sp. | reverse complement strand
TATCATGGCAATCGGTATTGGCCTTTCCTCCACACGTAATGATAAAAACGGCTCCAGCGATAGTTTCGGTCTGATTTCCCTTTGCAGTATCGGACCTATCATGATGGTTCTTCTGCTTGGAATATTTTATCATCCGGAGAATGCAGCATACACTGCCACTACGATTCCGGATGTGGTGACGATGCAGGATGTAGTGCGGGAATTTGCACATATGATACCTGATTATGGCAAAGAAGTACTTTTCTCCATATTGCCTGTCGTATTTGTATTTATATTGTTCCAGCTGCTTTCCAGACGTTATCACCGGATTCAGATATTTAAGATGAGTGCCGGTTTTGTGTACACCATCATTGGACTTGTCCTGTTCCTTACCGGTGTTAATGTGGGATTTGCTCCGGTAGGAAGCCTGCTTGGAAGTAATCTGGCAGGTCAGTCCTGGAAATGGTTTTTGGTTCCAATTGGCGCGCTGATCGGTTATTATATCGTAAAGGCCGAGCCGGCGGTACAGGTCTTAAACCAACAGGTGGAGGATGTGACCAACGGTTCTATCTCCAGGAATGCTATGAATCTTAGTCTTTCCATCGGTGTTTCCGCATCCGTTGCACTGGCTATGCTTCGTGTATTGACCGGAATTCATATTTACTGGCTTTTGATCCCGGGATATATCATTGCGCTTGCGTTGACCCGCTTTGTACCGAAGGTGTTTGTGGGTATCGCTTTCGACTCCGGTGGTGTTGCCAGTGGTCCGATGACCTCTACTTTCCTGATTCCTCTGGCTATGGGTGCATGTACTGCTGTGGGTGGAAATGTGGTAACGGATGCTTTTGGTGTGGTAGCTATGGTAGCAATGGCCCCGCTGATTGCGGTTCAGGTCATGGGTGTTACATACAATATCAAGCTGAAAAAATCCACGTCCCAGGCAGTTATTGCTGCTCAGATTGACGATAACGAAATTCTGGATTTTGAGGGGATTATGTAAAAATCTCGGAAAGGTAAGGTTATAGATATATGCAAAATAAAAAGAATACAGATTTTCGCGCACTGCTTATTATTGTAGATTCTAATATACGGGAAAAGTTGTCTGAATTTATGTCCGAAAAACAGATTCCGATTTATATGCAGATGCACGGTATGGGAACTGCCAGATCTGAATTCCTCAGTATGAGTGGTCTGGGGGACATACATAAAAGCATTACTCTCTGCTTCGTGCCAGGCAGCCGCACAAAGATTCTTCTTGCGGAGATGAATCAGGCGCTGAAGCTGCACAAGAGAGGCACCGGTATAGCAATCAGTATTCCGATAAGTGGAATGCAGGGGTGGCTGTATAAACTGCTGGATTCTCATTCACCGGAAAGTGATAACGAAGAAATGGAAAGGGATGTGAAAAAAATGACTGATACGACAATTACACATGCATTGATTCTTGTTACCATTAATCAAGGATATAGTGATGATGTTATGAATACGGCACGGGCGGCCGGAGCTACAGGCGGAACGGTTTTAAAGGGCTTAAGATGCAGCCCGGAGAAAGCGGCGAAAGTATTCTCAATTACAATTCAGGAGGAGCAGGAAATCGTAGCGATTGTTGCTCCAAAGGAAAAGAAAGTTGAAATTATGACGGCAATCAGCGGAGAGCATGGATTAAGTTCTCCGGCGCACGGAGTGGCATTGTCACTGCCGGTGGATGCCATTATGGGATTATAAAGACGATAGAAAAGGACAGGTGCCAGATTCGCCTATCCCTTTCTTTATGATATACCTTTCAGTATTCCATTTGATATCATTCTGTTCTATATGCTTATTGCAGTTTTTTGAATTCTTCAATCCAGGCCCTCTTGATAAGTTCATGACCCATAGTAGTAGGATGTACGCCATCAGCAAGCCAGTATTCATTTGGCGCAGTTTTAGCCGCTTCGTCAAATTTGTCCTGCAAAGGAATGAATGGCAGATTGTAGTTTTCAGCTATTTTTTTTGCTTTTGCCGCTCTTTTCTGCACTTCTGACTGGAATTCCTCGAAGTGTGCATCTGTTCCGGCACCTTTTAATACAAATGGTTCCATAATCATAATTTTAGTGTCCGGCAAAGCTTCCATGATTTCTTCTATCAACATGGAATAGATTTTGAAATATTTCTCGGCGCTGACACCATTCTTGCAGCCGAATTCATGCCATACATCGTTAACGCCGATTAAGATGCTCAGATAATCCGGTTTCAAGTTGATGAAATCGATTTTTATTCTGGCGTACAGATCTACGACACGGTTTCCGCTAATACCTCGGTTATAGAAAGTGTACTGGCCCGGATTATCATATCCAAGTTCTCCTTTGACGAGCGTCGGATAACCTAATCCCAGGTTGCTATCGTCCTCTCGGGAACGTCCAGCGTCAGTAATAGAATCGCCTTGAAATAAAATTGTTTTCATTTTGGATTTTGTCCTCCTTTGTGCGTATTGTGTTAAAATTTAGGTGCATTATAACACTGTTTTACGAAAAATAACAGTCTTGTTTTTACATTCTTTTTAACCAAGCAGTCCCAGCACTCCAGTAGACTGCAGAAATAATACAAACATCAGTACCGGTGCAATATATTTAATCATAATAACATACAGCTTTTTGCGCCCGAACTTATGCCCACTGGCTTCCATCTCGTCAATAATCCACTGCGGTTTGATAACCCATCCCACAAGGATGCAGGACAACAGGGAAATCAACGGCATTAATATGCTGTTACTGATGTAATCCATCACATCCAACAGCTGCGCATTTACTCCATTCGGCAATGTCACATTAAAATAGAACACATTATATCCCATACAGACAATCACGGATGCCGCCGCGGCAAGCACACCGATGATAAAACTCGTTTTTTTTCTGGAGGTATGGAATTTTTCCATACAATTAGCCACCAGTGCCTCCATAACGGACACACAGGAAGTCAGCGCTGCAAAAGCCACTATAATAAAAAACACGGCGCCGAATACATTTCCAGCCACACCCATTGACTCAAAAACCTTAGGCAGAGAAACAAAAATCAACCCTGATCCGGAAGACATTCCCGCTGTACCGGAAAATACATAGATAGCCGGAATCACCATCGCACCAACAATCAATGCGACTCCCGTATCAAAAATTTCAATCTGCGCCACGGAACGACTGAGATTCACATCCTTTTTCACGTAAGAGCCATAGGTAATCATAATTCCCATGGAAACACTAAGGGAAAAGAACAGCTGGCTCATGGCATCCAACAGGATTTCCAGAAAACGTCCAAAAGTAAGCCCTTCAAAATTCGGAACCAGATAAACAGACAAACCCTGCAGACCGGTCCTTGTCACTCCATTGTTGTCCGTATAACTTAATGTCAGCGAAAAAATAGCGATACCAACAATCATGACGAGCAAAAGCGGCATGATGATTTTGGAAAATTTCTCAATTCCCTTCTCTACGCCGCAATATACAACAAAGGCTGTAATTGCCAGGAAAATCAGCATGAACACGAGATCGGAAGAGCACACGTCTG
>JAGASC010000007.1 GCA_017621905.1 Roseburia sp. | reverse complement strand
GCGGGTGCGGCACAAGAAACACTTTTCTTATATACTTTTTGAATAAAGGGATGATGGAGATGAGCCTGAAGAAAGGGACGGGATAAAGGAATTTGAAGGGAAAGGATTACAATTTTCTTATGTGCTGTCTGAAAAATGGATGGTTGGGTTGCCGATTGATTTTGAGAATATTGTAGGCAAAAGAAAGCCTCCAAATCTTGTTTGACCTGGAGGCTCTACTTACCATATGAGAAAATTTCGTAACAGTTCAGATATCTTCACTGTTACAGGCATCCAGCCATGAAAATCGCCTCGCGATGGAGCTGGATGCTTGCATGTTCCACGCTTTCGTACGCCCTTAGCAATAAATGCTAAGGGCTATCTGAACTGTTACAAAATTTCATCCGTGTTAAATATTCATCAGTGCGATACACTTTTTAATATCTCGAGTCTTTCGCAAAACATCTCATATTCCTGCCCACGCCCCGCAAACCACGCCACATCCACGGCCTTTTCTTGATTCAGCCCAATCGCATGCACAGCCGCCAGCGCCGCTTCTTTCTGCGTCATGCGTTCCGGCAGCACCGTCTGGCAATTTGCTCCATCCGACGTATCATAAGCCCGGAATGCCTGATTAAAATCCATCAATGCATGCAGGCGAATGGGGCTGTTTGTTTTATTATCCACTAAAAATCCCCAATTACCCCAATGGCGGTCCGTATTTCCAACCAGATAATCCAGAATATTCATCATATAATAGGAATACGCGTCCAGCTTTAAAATGTAATCTTGTGCATCAATTCCCTGATTGGCGGCATAAATTTCGAAAGCCTCCCTGGATACAATGGAAAAATCCTTTGAGGTCATAATATCACTGACAGAAACCTTTTGCCCATCATACACACCTTCCTCATACACCACCTGACTGCATGCAAAACACTGGCAGATTCTGCTGGCAAGGATTTCATTTTCCACAGCACCCCCTCCGCCGTCTTTTAACAACTGAAATCCCGTTTCTGTTCTAAGCCAGGCTTTCGGAAAACAACCATTGGTAGCCAAATCCCGGGCCAGTCCACTGCCCGGCGTTGCCAGCTCTCTGTTTTGCACCGTCAGCTGTCTTCCCCGCAGGAACACATCCACAAACGCATTGCTCAAATGATTGTCATACAAATTGATATCCGAAAAATCAGCTTCTTCTTAAAATTTCCTTTGCATACCGGCGATCCAATGTGAGGATTCGGGTGGCACACCAGTAATTAAAATTTGTTACATTGTTTACCAGCGTGTCAATGTCTTCTGCCGTATCATCCAGATATAGATTGTACGGCATATAATCCGGCTCATATATTTCGCAGTGTCCCCGGGAATCCACCCAGGCCACCTGCTTCTCGCCATGCATAATCTCATAACATGCTTTCATAGAAGTCCACTTTCTATTGCCATAAATATCATCCGTTATACAAAAGTTTCAACTGCTATAAGTATAGCGGATTCTTTTGAAAAACACAACCGGGTTTTGGCTTGCTAAGACTGTTCTTCCTGAATTTTGGGAGTAACCCAATAAATATAGAAAGCCATGCACAAAAAGAGTAATCCTTTGACCCAAACCAGAAACTGAGAGCTGTAAAAAGGAAGTCCCAATAACATCCGGGCGCTGCCGTCGGAAGTTTCTAATATACTGAGAAGTCCCGTACCTGCCAGGGAACCCAGAAAGACAGCAATATTAGCAGCAAGGTTGTAAAATGTAATATATACATCAAAATTAAAATCTTTTTTTGGCAGATTCAAGTAAAATACATTGGCCAAAGTAATCTGAGCACCTACAATATTGATTCCGTATATTGTGGCCGCAATGATATATATAAATTTCGTATGTCCTGTAGTAAAGCCAAAAATAAATTCTATGAATGCGGAAGCCAGCATATTGATCCATACGATCTTAAACCAACCAAAACGGCTGATGGCCCGTCTCCATAAAGGCGCCATAAAGATACTGCAAACAGCACAAACTATACTGGCTACATAAGTCATAATGTAATTCATTTTTACTGTATTAAGCAAATAATATGTCCATGTATTGGCATTCAGGTTACATATAAAATTCCACAGAATAATAATAAGAACCGTTAAAATGAACTTCTTGTCTCTAATAGGCGTTATAAATACATCCTTAAGTTGCACACGGGTCTTCTTTTCATATGGATATTCTTTGGGAATCAAATACAACAGAACACCATCCACCAGAAAAATCCCTGCACTGACAAGACGCATGACAAAAATAATCTGTCCTTTCATATCGGATCCGGACAAAGCATCTGCTACCAGACTGGCACCGATAGCGGTGATCGTACCTACCAGATTGGCTACCAGATTGGTAATGGAAAAATAATAATTACGCTCTTTTCCCTCCGGCAAAAAATGCATGTGCCATGCAGTGGCACCACTGCCAATCAATGCATTGGACAGATTCCCTAAAATAAGGAAAACTGCAAACCATATAATCCGGGCTTCGGGCCTGACGAGCAAAGGCATGATGGTGGTTGCCAGTACAATACATAAATAATAAAATGTATGGTTGAAAAGCAGTAATGTACGTCTTTTTTTAAACTTTCTCAGAATTTTGGGCGCAAAAAGGCTGAAAATCCAACAGAAATAGGGGATAAATGTAATGATCCCCACATTTACGATATCAATACCGTTTTCTGTTAAAAAACCGGTATAAAAAGTACCTGTAATAAAAACATTGCCGATACCACAAAAAAGGGTATGTAACAGAAGCAAACTACGTCCGGTTGCATGTTCTTCCCGAAAATTGAACATACGGGCAAAATAGGTGTCGCTGTAGCGAAAGCGCCTGGGTGATGAGCGAAGTCTCATTAACATAGGAATCACCTTATCAATCCATATTTGTAATTATTCAGTACTTTCATAATTACGATGCAAAAATCCATGAAAATTGCTCCGCAATGGGATTTTTGCACACTTGAATCATGTTCTTACGGTCTCAGCAGCAAGTGCTTCGACCTGTTCTGAATAGACAATAATTTCAAAATCTTTCAAATCGCACTACATCAGTGACGAAGAGAATAGCCCCGCCAACCGTAATATCCACCGGGTAGGAAGGGGGCATGGTCGGGTTTGCGCTATACCTTATGGCTCCTATTTCTTTATGACGGAAGGATTTGGAACGTATCACTTCAATGGCTTCCTCCATTCGTTCATCCTCTACACCCATGAGTAAAGTTGTGTTT
>JAGASC010000131.1 GCA_017621905.1 Roseburia sp. | reverse complement strand
GAAAGCTTCAGATACGCACTGCGGTATTTGTTCTTTCCACCGGTGAAGATCAGGCTTTCCAGCTTTTTGCGCGGAATCTCTTCCCCGATCCGCCGGAAATATTCTTTTCTGTGCAGCGGACAAAAACATCCCATGTAGTATTGGCGGAGATTCAGCCTGTAATCGTCATCCAGCATAATCAGATCCGGATGCATGGCTGCGACTTTCCGGACGATCTCACTATAATGCTTTGCAAAATTTTCATCCAATGGACAGTAGGCGTACCCAAATTTATCGCCATAAACTCCCTCCATGGGGACGAACCTGTCCTTATCCAGCGAATTTTTTTCATGGGAAAGAACTCCTCCATGACCAAAGCCCCCTATCCACACACCAACCTCTAACCCGTTATCTTTAAAATATCGGATCGCGCGTTCTGCTTTCTCCTCATTCGCGCAAATGAAATTATCCGGATCATAGACAGGCTCCAACATAGACAAAAACACTCTGTCTACCTTACATTTCCTGAAATTTTCCAAAAATACCGGCATTGTTTTATCCGTTACGGAATTGAAACTGACCGGTACTGACAACTTATACATTTTTTCTCCTCCCTGACAATCGTAAGGGTGGTAGGAGCATCCCCCGCCCAATAGCCTGCCGATTTGCCTTCCTCATCACTTATATTTTCGTCTAACACGATGTCAACTTCTGATTCGCTCGTTTATTTTTATCTGCTTTCACCTCCAATCCTGTAAATACATATGTCTATACTTTCCTGCTAACCAGCTATACAAAACGTACACTTTACATGTTTCTCTTTCATTTTCAGAGCAAAGTCCAGCACATATACGCTTTTAGGCTTACCAAGAGAACCGGCATAATCTTCTTTTCTTACCGAAATATTGTATTTATCAAATTCCCCTGTCATCTTTTGGGAACCAATCTGTATGTAAGTTCCGTTAATAACCGGTTCTTCCGATAAAATGAAGCGCTCGATGATTTCTCCTGCCTCTTGGTTAAACAAGAACTCATCCTCTATAAGGATACCGCTTTCCTCCAGCACAAAGCTCCGTTTCAGACTGCTCAATGTATCAATGCCATAGGCACCTGCCATTTCCAGGCAAAAATGCTTTTCATCATGGAAAAGAACTTCACCTCTAAATTCACTGCCCTGTTTCTGATACATTCCGTTTATAATCGGCACACTATGTCCTCTGGAAGAAGTCACAAAAAATTCATAACGCTTCTGAGAAAAATATTGTTTTGTATATTCTCCTTTGCCGGGATCCGTCAGGATAATATTATCCCCTACGCAATAGAGGAAGCTTCCCACATCATTGTGATTGTGGGGCACATTATTGTGGCCTGCCTTTGCGGCAAAGCTGTAATAGGCACCATTATAGATGAACCACTCAGCACTCTCATAATATGTGGCACCGCTTCTCATATTTACCTTGTTGTAAGGACTGGTCCATGCATAATCGCGGATAAAGGCCGCCCATCTCTGGGTAGGATCATCTCCGTATTTCGTGAGCACCTCATTCGGAAGAACATCAATATTCTCATAGATCCGGTGCAAAAAATGCACCAGTCCCGGAAATGCAACAATTTGGTTCTCACTGTCAGAAAACGCAGCCGCATACCGGTTGCCAAGCCGGATATTCTGTAGATAATGGGCAATCTTTTCCACCTTTTCAGCTTTCAGAAGCTGATACTTTCCACCAGAATACTTCTCCAGCCGTTCTGCAAAATACACATAAAATCCGAATCCATAATCCCAGTAGTCCAGTCCCTCCAGACAACAGCCATCCTCCGGATAGCTCTCCAGGAAGCAGTCCATAGTAGCCAGAATCCGTGGGAGTACCGCGTCCACTTCCTCTGCCTTTGCCTCATAGAAAAAGGTCATGCCTATACAGCCTGCACAGACCGCAGCCCAGTTATGTCTTTCCTTCTCCCAGTAAAAAGTATCCGCAAAATAGGGTTCTATAATCCTTCTGCGGATTTCCTTTTTGGCACGTTCTACTACCAGTCCATCCAAAGAAGCAGCTGTCATTGACAGGATCTCCGCCAAAGCCATACCGGTTTCGCAGGCAAACAAGTCCAGATAGACTTCCTTTTCCTCTACACTGCCCGCGCTCCACATATGTGCCGGAAGTACCCATGTAAATTCATCACAGATTGCCCAGATAATATCCTCCAAGGCTGTTCTGTACTTCTCTTCTCCAAAGATCAGATAGCAGAGTGTCAGTGCATTCAACCGTTTCCGGTGTTCATAGTAAGCTTCCTCATATGTCCATCTGCTTCCGGATTCATCAAATAACTTAAACTTGCTGTAGGGTAAAACATGGGGAATCGTCCCACAGACCTCATCTGCGTACTGCTTCACATTCCTATACATTTCCCTGTAATAAGGATGGGTACGTAGTTGTTCTATTTTTTCATCACTTAGAATAACCGACAACATAAAATTCTCCTTTCTAGCAGACTCCGATTACGATAATGGAAACTACACCCAAAATAATGCTCAGTTTCTGTCTGCCACTCAGCTTTTCCCTGAACACAACTGCAGATGCCAGTGCCGTGGCCACAATGATGCCCCCGTTGGTAGCCGGAAATACAATAATGCTTGGAAGCTTTCCTGCCAGATAAATATTCAGCATATTAATAAGTCCTGTGGCAATTCCCATTGCGCCTGCCAATGTATAAAATTTCGGGCTGCCTTTCCGCAGGCCCTTACCGATTACTACATAACCCACCAGCGTGAGCAGGAACATGATCAGAAAAGCAGTCACCAGGAAATCATTCATCATATGACTCTGCTCTGACATACTGAAAATCTTCTGAATCACGCCTAAAATACCGGAAAAGAACATTGCCATCAGTGTCAGCACCAGCCATTTGACGCTGAAACCTTGTCTACTGCTCATCCCTTTTTCCATACTGCTCTCATTTTCTGTGCAGCTCTTATTTTCTGCACAGCTCTCATTTTCTGTGCAGTTCTCATTTCCGATTTCATCCTTCTGTGTTCCCAACCACAGGCTGACACACAGTACCAGCAGTCCGAGAATCTGCAGGGACGTAATTTCTTCCTGATAATAAATTGCGCCCCAAATGGTCGGAATAATAAAACCGCAGGCATAGAACAGGGAACTGACCGTTACACTGCCGGCTGCCACTGACCTGATAAAAAATACCTGGGCCAGAATTGCCGTTATGGCATTGACTATACACAATACAATCGATGCCATATTCAATCCGCCAATGAAACGGCCTCCCATCATAAACGCCATGACCGTTGTAACAAGTGCAACGATACTGTTCAGCTTAAACAGTGCCGACACTCCTTCAAACTCCGCATCCCCATATTTAGACAGAATATTTTTCAGTACCGACATGAAGATGGAAATAATCAATAGTGTATAAATCATATCTTCCTCCACACCTTATCCTTTGATTGCTCCGATCATCACACCCTTTACGATATGCTTCTGTACCAATGGATATATAATCAGTATGGGAATCATACTTACCACAATAAGAGCGTATTTAATACTTGCTGCAATTTTGGCCAGCTGTGCCTGAAGCTCAGGATCCGTAATGGTAGACACATCGATTGAATCCAGTATCAGGATTTCTCTGAGGAATAAGGTCAATGGATACAGCTGATCATCATGCAGATAGATCATGGCATTGAAATAGGAGTTCCATATACCAACGCCATAGAATAATATCAAGACAGCTATAATTGATTTGGACAAAGGCAGCACTACTACAGTAATAAAGTTAATGTCACTACAGCCGTCTATTCTGGCAGCATCCAGCATTTCATCGGGAACATTGGTCTGAATGAAGGTTCTTGCCATGATCATATTGTATACACCAAAAGCTCCCGGCAGCAGGATTGCCCATATGGTATTGATCATATGCAGCTGTTTTACAACCATATATAGGGGAATCATTCCACCACCGAAATACATGGTTATGGAAAAGAACATCATAATACCATCCCTGCCCGGAATATCTTTTCTTGCCAGGGCACTTGCCGCCATCATGGTCAATGTCACACTTAGCAATGTTCCTGCCACTGTATAGAACAGGGAATTACGGAATCCCAGCAATACATCCTTTGTATGGAAAACGGTCTTATATCCCTCCAAGCTGAAATCCACCGGAAACAATACAACTTTTCCTGCCTGGATTGCATCTCCGGATGAAAATGATGCTGAGATAACAAATATGCAAGGATACAACACTGCAATAAAAATCAATGTCAATAATGTATAAACAATGATATAAAAAATCTTATCATCGGTACCAAGATACCTGAATTTTCTCATTTAGAAGCCTCCTTAAAAAATACCACTTCCGCTGACTTTTCTACTGATTCGATTTGCTATAAGCAGTAAGATAAAGTTGATCACAGAATTAAACAAACCAATTGCTGTAGAATAGGAATAATCCGGCATCCCGGAAGCAAGTCCAACCTTATATACATAAGTGGATATTACCTCACTGTAGGAACTGTTCAGATCATTCTGCATTAACAATGTCTTTTCATATCCTACATTCATAATGCCGCCAATTCGTAAAATCAAAGTAATGCTTACAATCGGAATGATTCCGGGCATATCAATATATCTCATTCGCTGGAAGCGGTTTGCTCCATCAATTGTTGCGGCTTCATGCAGGGAAGGATCAATACCGGCCAACGCTGCAAAAAATAGAATGGAATCAAATCCCAGATTCTGCCAGATGCCTGACCAGATATGAATATGTTTGAAATTCGTAGCTTTTGCCAGTATGTCCGGTGCTACTGTACCGTTAAAGAATTGATACAATGCGCCCCACAAACCATTACGATAGTTCAGAATCTGGAAAACAAGTCCTACAATGACAACCGTTGAAATAAAGTGAGGTAAATAGGTAACTGTCTGTATCACCTTTTTATATCTGGTTCCCCGCATGGCATTTAAGAGAAGCGCAAACAATACGGTGATCGGATAACCTGCAAAAAGCCCGTAAAGGGATAATGTCAGGGTATTTTTGATAATTATTCCAAATCTTGGTGAAGTTAAAAATTTCTTAAACTGAAGCAGACCTACCCAGGGACTTCCGAAAATGCCGTCCTTCATATTGTACTTTTGAAAAGCCATCAAGACGCCCCCCATTGGAATATAATTAAATACAATTGTAAAAACAATCGGGGCCAGAAGCACTAAATACAACTGCCATCTGGCAGCAATCCTTTTCCATAACTTTTTCTTGCCTGCAACAGGTATTCTTTCTTTTGCTTTAATCATATAATTCTCCTCTGAAAACATCTGTTCCACCAGACACAAGATACATCTGGTGGAACAATACGTCGGAACTTTATAATAAGCTACTTAACGCGATCATATGCAACCTGTGCATTTTTAAGCCACTCTGAAAGACCATATGCTTCCAGTTCTGCCAGGTAGCTTTCCCAACCTGCATCATCAAGTGATCTCTGCCCTGTGATAAACTCAGCAAAGCATGCATTTACATAGGTTGTAATGTCTGAAACGATCAATGAAATTGCTTCCAGCTCTTCAGCTGTGTACTGCAATGCAGGCAGGGACTTTTCAGGTCCCATATTGACGTATGCACCAAGCTTGACCTTAGCACCTTTTAAAGTAGGATCATCTGGATTAAACTCTGCAACTAAAGAAGTTGCGGAGGAAGACGCCGGTGCATAACGCGGTCCGATGTTATGCCAGAAAATGTTATTCTCTGTTACCCAAGGATCATCTTTGGTCTTATAGCAATAACCAACGGTAACCTTCTCCGCTGCACCGGTTACTGTGAAGAGACTTTCCACACCAGCCAATACTGCTTCATCATCTGTCCAGTTGTAATCCCTCTCACCATATCTTGCCCACATGGAGATTTCATAGTTATAGAAATACTCACCGAGACGATAGCAAAGCTCAGGATTCTCGGCTCCACTTGTTACAAAGAACGTAATGCCTGGAACATACTCACTATAAGGAGTTAACTGGACACCTTCCGGTCCGACAAAAGGTTCAATTGCTGACAATGCCAGGAAATTAGCATTGTTTGCTGTATCTGTCCATGTACTGGTACTGCCGACAGTTGTCAGACCAACCACAGGTGTCTCTGCATTCATGTTTGCCTTAAACTGAGTAGTATCATCTGTAAAGATAGAAGACGCCAGTAAGCCTTCCTCATTCAACTTGCGCATATATTCCAGACCGGCTCTGTATTCATCCAAAACAAAGGGTGCATATACTGTAGAGCCATCATCAGAAAGAGCAAGAGAGCCATCCCAATATGTAAAGGAGTTCATTAACGCCTTACAAGTATTCTCTGCCCACCAGGTTGTACATCCGTAAACACCGATTTCATCCTTCACACCATTTCCGTTGGGGTCATCATTTACAAAATGAACCAATACATCATACAATTCATCTGTTGTGGTAGGTACTTCCAGATCCAGTGCATCCAGCCATTCCTGATTGATATAGTAAATATATGGCGTCTTATTTCCTAATTCAGGTTCAAAGCATGCAAGTCCGTAGATATTACCATCAACGCTCTTCATACTCATTAACATCTGCTGCTGATCTTCTTCTGGAATTGCTGCCCAGTTGGGACTGATACTTTCATCTGCCAGGTAATCATTTAACGGAATGAACACGCCATTGGAACCGTAATTATAAATAATAGTATTATCCAACCCTGCAAAAATTACATCGGGCATATCAGAACCGGCATTCGCCATTAAGCTCAGCTTGGTATTCAGATCATCCGAGCCGGAAGGAAGCTCATAGAATTCAATATCTATATTCAATTCTTCTTCCAGCTTCTGTGTAAATAAGTTATCTTCATAATCTGTTATTAAAGCATTGGTCTGAATACCAACAACAATCTTTTCACCCTTACCGTCAACACCGGAAACAGTTGTAGGTTCCTGCACCTCAGACGTAACATCTGTGCTGTCAGATGCATTTTCTGTACTTACACCAGAGGAACTTTTTTCTGAACCTGATTCGTTGGTTGTACTGCCACATCCTGCCAAACAGGATGCCAGCATGGTGATACTACAAAGAAGAGCAATACTCTTTTTTTTCATTTTTATAAACTGCCTTTCCGCGAAAGGCACCAATAGGGTTATGAAACCCAACTGCACACTTTCGCTTTATTCTCTTTTTTGTTATACTCCCCCTGTAGGTCGCTGGCATACTACAGAACCCGGGGAGGTGAGTG
>JAGASC010000002.1 GCA_017621905.1 Roseburia sp. | reverse complement strand
TACATTGATATTTATCAGCAGGCAACAACAAGCATCTATGTAGTGGATGATTATGTAAATGTAAAGACCCTGCAGCTTCTCTCACAAAAGAAACCAGGTGTGGAAGTTATTCTGTTTACAGAAAACGGACATGGAAGAAAGGGATTTTTGACAACTGCCGTGGTAAATGATTTTAATCAGGAATATCCGCAGCTTCGTTTGAAACCGAACCCGGATTGCCATGACAGACTGATTGTTCTGGATTATGCTTTGCCCACAGAGCAGGTATATCATTGTGGAGCATCAAGTAAGGATGCGGGTAAGAAACTGTGTGCAATCAATATGATTTCTAATACAGGAATCATACATCCTGTGATAGATAAGTTGTTATTAATGCCGGATAAGGCAATATAGATTTATACAGATGTACAGCTTGTGTGAAGTGGAAAAGCAAAACGTCGCAAAAACATGTTGCATTTGCAAGAAAAACGTTGCAAAATAGTGAATCAATTGCGGTTGTGCAGCCGTTTGTGGATACGCATGACATTGGGGCAGTGGTAGAAATGCAAAATGTGGGGGTCAATCCGTTCTATCCCACCCGCATCTCCGTCGGCGTCACCCCAAAGTATTCCTTAAATCTCCGTATAAAATTAGGATAATCCTCAAACCCACTTTCCCCGCATACCTGCGTCACCGACATATCAGAATACAACAGCAGCTTCCGCGCATACGCAAAACGCAGATCATCCAGATATTTTTTAAACCCTTTCCCCATTTCTTTTTTAAACACAGCAGAAACATAGGTCGGCGTCAGCCCCACATACTGCGCCACATCTTCCAGGGACACCTTGTCGCGAAAGTGATTAATGAGATAAAAATGAATTTTCTGGGCAGTACTGTTCCAACTATCCTCTCCATAGGACAAAAGATTCCGAGCCAGTTTCAGCAGCAGGCAGTTAAGCAGCGCCGCCGAATAGGCGAGATCCTCCTGGTATTCTACCACTTCCTCCAAAAGTGTCATGAAAAACGGCTGCATCACCTCCGGGATAGGGAGCGTTTTTGGGGCAGCATGGTAGGTAAACGGCGCAAGGTGAGCAGACGTGATGATACTTTCGGAAAACATCACGTTAATAATCTCAGCCTTCTCCGTATATACACTGTGAAAATCCGTCGGGGTCATAAAATAAAGCATACCGCTTTTCATAGGAAAGGGCTGTCCATTGATGGTATAGGTTCCGTTTCCGGAAATGACATATTCTATTTCATAAAATTCATGCCAATGTGCATTGCAATTGCCGTCAATCCATTTCCGACTGGCGGAAATACTGGCATTTCCTAAAGTTGTATTTTTATCTAACCAGGGTATCATATTTCCTCCAATTTCCCACTTCATCTCACAAAAAAGAATATCACACATCGTAAAAAAAGACAATATTATCAAAAAAATCACAAAGCCAAAATCCCCGTCAAGTGTTATGCTGAAGATACATCATAAAGATTCACGCCTGCTGTGGCAGTTTTGTTATCAAAACGTTATCCATGATTGCACTGCGCTGCCGGGAATGATTCGCGTCTGCGTATTGTTTGTGGCAGGTGTTGTTCGCAGCCTGGTATTGCCTTCATCGCTATTTGCGCCTGAGAAAAGAGAAAGGAATGGTTGATTAACATGAAAAAAAAGAAAAAGTATTATCTGGTCGGAAACGCCCATCTTGACCCTGTATGGCAGTGGCAATGGCAGGAAGGAAGCATGGAGGCAAAAGCCACCATCCGCTCCGCCCTAGACCGCATGAAGGAATTCCCGGAATTCCGTTTTGTATGCTCCTCCGCATCTGTATACCAGTGGGTAGAAGAATTTGCGCCCGAAATGTTTACGGAAGTAAAAGAAAGAGTAAAGGAAGGCAGATTTATCATCGTAGGCGGCTGGCATGTACAGCCGGACTGCAACCTCCCTTCCGGGGAAGGCTTTGTGCGACAATCCCTTTATGCCCAGCGCTATTTCAAAGAGAACTTCGGTGTCACCGCCAAGGTGGGCTATGACGTGGACAGTTTCGGCCACAACGCTATGCTTCCCCAAATCCTGAAGAAAAGTGGCATGGACAGCTACATCTTCATGCGTCCCGGCCCTCATGAGAAGGAGATGGACAGCGACATTTTTGAGTGGGTATCACCGGACGGCTCTTCGGTAACCACATACAAAATTTTAGATCCCTACTGCTTTAACTTTAAAAGCCTGGAGGAATTGGAAGAACGCTGTGCATTTCTCGATGAAAATACCCGCACAGATCTTGAGACACTGCCTTTGTTTTACGGCGTCGGAAATCACGGCGGCGGCCCTACCATCCGCAACCTGGAAGTCCTTCGCGAATACAGTGAAAAGCACGGTGAGAAGGAGCTGGTTTATTCCGATGTGCATGATTTCTTTGAAGAGGTCCGCAATTCGGGTGTAAAACTTCCGGAGCATCATGACGATCTCCAGCATCACGCAGCCGGCTGTTATGCCACCGTGTCCGAAATCAAGGACGGCATCCGCCGCGCAGAGACTTCTCTCATCGCAGCGGAAAGCTACAATGTTCTTGCAGGGAAACTCTGTGCCAAGAAGCCGGGAACAAAGGAATTTGAAAAAGCGTGGAAGAACGTATGCTTCTGCCATTTCCACGACGCTATGGACGGCTGCTCCATCAAAGAAGTTTATGAAGATACCGACTATATGCTGGGCATGGCAAAAAATACCGCAGCGGTGGAAGAAAACAATGCCCTTCAGACCATTTCCTGGGCAATTGACACTTCCGACGCCTCAAAAGGTCTGCCTGTTGTGGTATTCAATCCTCACGGATTTGCTGTCACACAGCTTGTGAAGGTAAATAAAGAATACCCGAGAGTACTTGACGCGGAAGGAAAGGAAGTGCCGTCCCAACTTGTGCATTCCACTACTTACGAATGCTACTGGCGCAAAGATACACTATTTGCGGCGCAGGTTCCGGCGTTGGGCTACGCAGTTTATTATCTTGCGGAAGCGGAGACGGACGCAGATGCGGCGGAAGCTGGAGTGGATGCAGCAGAAACCGAAGAACCTTATGCTAAGGCAATCGCATGGACCGGTCACCTTACCGCCAACGAGCACGGCGGCACCGTTCTTGAAAATGACATTTACCGTATACAGTTCGAGCTTTACAGCGGTTATATCACATCCTTTGTGGATAAACGTACCAACCGGGAGATTATTACAAAGAGAGCAGCAGTTCCGGTTGTGATTGACGAATACTATCATGACACCTGGAGCCATGCAAAGAATTTCTTTACCGACGAAATGGCACGCTTCTCGGATGCGAAAGTAACCGTTGTTGAAAATGGACCGGTCAGAGCAACCGTAAAAGTAATCAGCCGCTACAATGACTCAACGCTCACACAATATTTTTCACTGACACCCGGCAGCGAAAAACTGGAAGTACGGGCTTATGTGGACTGGCATGAAAAATTTAAAATGCTGAAACTGGCCTGGCCAATGGCAGTAGAAAATCCAAAGGCATACTACGAAATTCCTTTTGGCGTCATCGAACGCCCAGCGGACGGCGAGGAAGAGCCCGGTCTTACCTGGACAGCGGTCAAAGGCACCAATGGCGGGTTTGCCATTGTGAACAATAATACCTACAGCTCCAGCGTAAAAGATGGCACCATCTACCAGACCATAGTCCGCAGCCCTATCTACGGCGACCACGGCGGACCAAGAACAGAGGAAAGCGAATTCACTGACCAGGGCAGATTTGATTTTGCTTATACCCTCATGCCGGCAGACGAAGGCTGGACGGCGGTTACACGGGAAGGCAAGACTCTGAACAAACCGTTGACCCACATCATTGAGACCTGGCATGGAGGTAAAATTTCAACGAAAGCGTATACAGGCTTATCCATCAATCAGCCAAACGTAATGCTCTCTGCACTGAAATACAGTGAGGATGGCGGCGGCCTTATCCTTCGTGTCTATGAAATCGAGGGCAGGGAAAATGATTTTACGGTAAGCGGTGATGTGCTTCCGGTGACACTGACAGCACGGATTACGCCGTGGTCTGTTCAGACTTATTATCTGGCAGAAGGTTCCTTGGAATGGAAAGAAGTTCTTCTCACGGAATATGAACCGGAATAAACGCACCAATCCTATTTTCTATTACTTATCCTGGCAACACAAATAATAGGGCTGGAAAATCCGGTGAATTGTGGTAAAATATCTAAAAATATATGACGCACCGGAGCGAAGTGAGGTACTGAATAGTTACAACCAGAGAAAAGGAACGAGGTGACAACATGGAACTGTTGCAATTACGTTATTTTTACGAAAGCGCGAACAATGAAAATTTTTCCCGCACCGCGGAGAAATATATGGTGCCGGCTTCTTCCGTGTCCATGTCCATAAAAAAGCTGGAAAATGAACTTGGATGCGAGTTGTTCGACCGTTCCGCAAATAAACTTCACTTAAACAGCAACGGCCGTATTCTGCAGAAGGCATTGCGGGCTGCATTGCCTGCTTTGGACGATGCAG
Organism: Roseburia sp.; assembly: GCA_017621905.1. GTDB lineage: Bacteria > Bacillota > Clostridia > Lachnospirales > Lachnospiraceae > Roseburia. Next base: position 1,803 of record JAGASC010000002.1, on the reverse strand, counting down.
TGGAGACCTTAAGCACAGAAAACCAGACCCAACGGGGCGAGGTGCGGCTGTTGGTACGGAGCGAACGCAGGATGATTTTGAATTATATATACGAATTCAAGAAAACCCATCCGGACGTTGTTTTCCATACCTCCCACGATTTTAAAACGGAAAAATTCACACAGTATGATCTGGTTATCGACGAGCAGTCTGAGCGGTATAGTAATTTTGAAAGTATTCCGCTGGTGAAAGAAAACATTCGCCTGGCTGTCTGCGCGGACAACCCCTTGTGTCGGCGCAGGCTTTTGCTGAAGGATTTGAAAGATGAACCGTTTGTAACCATGTGTGAAGGCAGTTCCCTAAAGAGAATTACCAGGGATGTCTGCAAAAAAGCCGGTTTCAATCCAAATATAGTGATAGAGAGCGATGATCCCCATTATATGCGAAGGTGCATCGAAATGGACTTTGGCATTGCCTTTGTACCCGAGATCTCCTGGCAGGGAGAATTGGGAGAAAAAATAAAATTTTTGGACATTGCAGATTTTGACGTAAAGCGAATTACCTGCGTTTATCGCAACACATCCAAAATGCTTTCCCCTGCGGCAAAGGCGTTCTATCGGGCGTTAGAGCAGAACTTTTTTGAAAGTTATGTGAAAACCATATAAATTATATAAGAATCATTTAAAAGTCGATAGATAATGCCCCGTTTTTGGTTGATGTTTATCAGATGAATGCCTATAATATAAGTTATCGGAAGCTGGTTTTGCTTCCGATAAAAGGCGCCGATCTTGCGCCGGAACAGTTGCAGAAAAACTATGAATAGGGGATGCAAATGAAAATATTTTCTTCCTGCTCCGACAGCATCGATCAGTGCATGAAGAGCAAACGATTTGGAATTTCCCATTTGACCTCGGAAATTCCCACCAGCAAATTACATATCCACAGCTGCCACGAGATTTACTATTCCATCGCAGGCGGGCGGCGTTTTTTTCTTGCGGATCATTATTACGATATTCAGGCAGGAGATGTCTTTTTTATCCCCTGTAATGAAAACCATCATATTGTGGATTTTGACCATCCCTTCCACGAAAGAATAAATATTGCCATCCATCCGGATTTCCTTTCCGGCTACTCCACTCCGGACACCAACCTGGGCAAGTGCTTCGAATTGTGCAGCAATGGTTTACATAAAATCAGATTGAATGCTGAGGAACAGAAGCGTTTTGAGTACCTCATACTGCGGATAGGAAACGTGGAAGGCTTCGGCACAGATATCAAGGAAAATGCATGGATGTTAGAACTTCTTGTGATGCTGAACGGCAAATTCCTGGAGCAAAATCAGCTGCAGGCTCAGCCTACAGATACAAAGGTTCTGAACTCTATGGTGATCGATTTGATGTCATATATCAATAACCACATCCAGGAAGATTTGAGCGTAAAAAACCTGGCAAAACAGTTCTTCGTCAGCGAGTCCTACCTGTGCCGCACCTTTAAGGCCCAGACCGGCCTTACCGTGAACAACTATGTGAAAGCAAGAAGAATCAGTATCGCTAAATCCCTGTTGGATTCCGGAGTAAACGCCGGAGACTGCAGCCTGCAGGCAGGATTTTCAAACTACACCACATTTTATAAAGCATTTACCGAAATTGTAGGAACTTCCCCTCAAACCTATCTGAAGTTTAAGTAATATTTGAATCTATTGAAAAACACAGATTTGCCAGGCCATTATGACCTGGCATTTTCGGATTTCTAACTTCCGGATTTATACTTGGATGGTGTTACACCAACTGCCTTTTTAAAACATTTCGAAAAATGATAAATATC
>JAGASC010000130.1 GCA_017621905.1 Roseburia sp. | reverse complement strand
ATGATGGAATGGCCGGGTAAATTTATTGAGAGAAATTTACCCGGCCAAAACTTTGACCTGGTAGGATAAGCGCATCAATTTCGCTATTTTCAGGTTTGAAGTTGCTTTTATTTAAATTTGCATCATTCTAAATTTTGTGGTAAAATAAAAAAGATTATGTGCGTATCGGAAAATCTGTGAAAGCTGTGCTGCAAACTTGGCTCCGAAATCTGCGGCAGGCCGGACAATGAAAGGAGAGATTTTTTCATGAAATGGAAAAAATATACAATTGAGACCACCACAGCAGCTGAGGATTATATGAGTTCTATGCTGATGGAGTTAGGAATCGAAGGTGTGGAGATAGAAGATAACGTTCCTCTGACCAAGGAGGATCAGGCAGATATGTTTATCGACTTTTTGCCGGAGCTTCCGCCGGATGACGGTGTAAGCCATGTCAGCTTTTATATAGAAGATAATGGTCAGGATGACACGGAACTGTTAAAGCAGGCAAAAATTGCCTTGGAAGAGCTGCGTGACACCGTGGAGGTGGGCAGCGGCAGGATTAGCTCAGACGAGACAGAAGATCTGGACTGGATCAATAACTGGAAAAAATATTTCAGTTCCTTCTATATTGACGATATTTTAATCAAGCCTACATGGGAAGAATTAAAAGAAGAAGATAAGGACAAGTTCCTCATTGAAATCGACCCCGGCGTGTCCTTTGGAACAGGAAAGCACGAGACTACCCAGCTGTGCATTCGCCAGTTGTTGAAATATATCCGCGGAAACGGGGAGTACACCCCTGTAAATCAGACACCAAAGGTACTGGATGTGGGCTGCGGCAGCGGTATTCTCTCTATCGTGGCATTAAAGCTTGGCGCCTCCCAGGTGGTAGGAACCGATCTGGATGCGGACTGCATGACATCCACCAGAGGAAATATGGAAGTAAACCATCTGGCAGAAGAGCTTGGCACCTTTTATCTGGGAAATCTGATCGACGACGAGGAATTGCAGCAGAAAGTGGGAACAGAGGAATACGATATCGTTGTCGCTAACATTCTGGCAGACGTTATCATCCCAATGGCTCCCGTCATTCCTGACCGTCTGAAAAAAGGTGGATATTTTATCACTTCCGGTATTATCGATTTCAAAGAAAATGAAGTGAAAGAAGCCATCGAAAAGGCAGGACTTACGGTGGTGGAAATCAATCATCAGGGCGAGTGGGTAAATATTACGGCACGCAAAGATTGATTTACCATAGAGTCTGTATCAGTGACAGAATAAAATGTTCCATTTCGGTATGAAAAAGCAGATGCTGTGGAAAAAAAGAGATAAAAAATAGAACATGAAGGGTATGGAATCTATATGTACCAGTTTTTTGTAGAAGATACGGATGTGGCGGAACAGATCATAACAATTACCGGCAGTGATGTGAATCATATCAAAAACGTGCTCCGCATGAAGTCCGGAGAAAAAGTGCGTATCAGCAGCAAATCCGGGCAGAATTATTACTGTCAGTTGGCGGATATCGGTGAGATGACAGTGACAGCAGAGATTCTTTCCGAGGAAGCAGCGGATACGGAACTGCCCTGCCGGATTTATCTGTTTCAGGGCTTGCCGAAAAATGATAAAATGGAACTGATCATCCAGAAAGCAGTGGAACTTGGCGTTACGGAAGTCATCCCGGTAGCAATGAAAAACTGTGTGGTAAAGCTGGATGAGAAAAAAGCGGACAGCAAGGTAAAACGCTGGCAAAGCATTGCGGAGAGCGCGGCCAAGCAGTCAAAACGCAGCATGATTCCGGAAATCCGGATGCCCATGACTTATCGGGAGGCACTTGAATTTGCGAAAGAATTGGACATAAATCTGGTTCCTTACGAAAATGAGCGTGGAATGACAGCCACAAAGGAGGCCATAGAGGCCATTTGCCCGGGGCAGTCGGTGGGAGTCTTCATCGGACCGGAAGGCGGCTTTGATGAGGCGGAAATTCGGGCGGCAAGGGAGATGGGAATGCAGCCCATAACTCTGGGAAAACGAATTTTGCGTACCGAGACAGCCGGATTTACTACACTGTCAATCCTGATGTATCACTTGGAAAGCTCTGTGGTAACAGTGAGGGTATCTGAACTGTTACGTTCTGTGTAAAAAACAGACAGGGCAAAAATAAGACATTAAGAGCCAGCAGGTTTGTGTATTTTATGCGCAGAAATTGCTGTGAGAGAACGAGGAAAGAAATGCAGGCATATTTGGATAATTCAGCGACGACCCGCTGCAGCGAGCGCGCAAAAAACTTGATGGTAAAAATACTGACCGAGGACTACGGCAATCCTTCCTCCCTGCACAATATGGGAAAAAATGCGGAGGATTATATCACGGAGGCCCGTGCCAAAATAGCAAAGACTTTAAAGGTGGCAGAAAAAGAAATCGTATTTACCTCCGGCGGAACCGAGTCGAACAACATGGCAATCATCGGAGCCGCTATGGCGAACCATCGTGCCGGAAAGCACATCATTACCACGGCCATCGAACATGCGTCAGTGTCCGCGACTACCGCATTTTTGGAAGAACAGGGCTATGAAGTCACCTATCTTAAGGTGGACAGGGATGGGCTGATTTCCTTAGAAGAATTAAAAGACGCCATCCGGGAGGATACGATTCTGGTGTCTGTTATGATGGTCAACAACGAAATCGGTGCGGTAGAACCCATAGAAGAAGCGGGCCGCGTCATCAAGGCGAAAAACCCGAACACCCTGTTCCACGTAGACGCCATCCAGGCCTACGGAAAATACAGAATTTACCCCAAAAAAATGGGCATCGACCTGCTTTCCGTCAGCGGCCATAAAATACACGCCCCCAAAGGCACCGGCTTTTTATACATCCGCGACAAGGTAAAGGTAAAACCAATCATTTACGGCGGCGGTCAGCAGAAAGGAATGCGTTCTGGCACCGAAAATGTACCGGGCGTGGCAGCATTAGGCGAAGCCGCAGCGGAAATATACGAGAATTTCGACGAAAAAATTGCCCGTATGTACGCCCTCAAAGAGCGTTTCATCGCAGGTGTAACCCAGATTGAAGGCGTAACCGTAAACGGCAGAACCGGCACAGACTCCGCTCCCCAGATTGTCAGCGTCAGCATTGAGGATGTGCGAAGCGAAGTCATGCTTCATTCTCTCGAAGAAGCAGAAGTATACGTATCCGCCGGAAGCGCCTGCTCCTCCAACAAGCCTTCCGTAAGCCACACTTTACAGGGAATCGGGCTCCCGAAAAAACTGTTGGAATCCACAATCCGCATCAGCTTCTGTGTTTATACGACGGAGGAAGAAGTTGACTATGCCATTGAAAAATTCAAGGAAATCATTCCTTTCCGTCGCAAATTTACAAGAAAGTAGAATTTGTTTTTTCTATAAAAAGAAAAGAGACAAGCAGGAGGTCCCATGTATAAATCATTCTTAATAAAATACGCTGAAATCGCCATAAAAGGCAAGAATCGCTATCTCTTTGAGGATGCATTAGTCAGCCAAATCAACCTTGCTTTAAAGAAAGTGGACGGCACATTCCATGTGCGTAAAGAGCAGGGAAGAATCTATGTAGATACCCAGAGCGAATATGACTTTGACGAAGTCGTAGAAGCCTTAAAATGTGTCTTCGGTATCGTAGGCATCTGCCCGGTAGTACTGGTGGAGGACGAAGGCTTCGACCGCCTGGCAGAAGAGGTGCTCTCCTACATTGACAAGGTATACCCGGACAAGCATTTTACCTTCAAGGTCAATGCCAGACGCGCCAGAAAAAATTACCCGCTGGAATCCATGGAAATCAACGCCCAGCTCGGTGAGCGCATCTTAGAGGCCTATCCGGAAACAAAGGTAGACGTACACCATCCACAGATAGTGATTAATGTAGAAATCCGCAGCCAGATTAATATTTATTCCATCATCATTCCAGGACCGGGCGGCATGCCTGTGGGAACCAACGGAAAAGCCATGCTGCTGTTGTCCGGCGGTATCGACAGCCCGGTAGCAGGCTACATGATTGCAAAGCGTGGCGTAAGCATTGATGCCACTTATTTCCATGCGCCGCCTTACACCTCAGAGCGCGCAAAACAGAAAGTAGTAGATTTGGCGAAAATCGTTGCGAAATATTCCGGCCCGATCAACCTTCATGTGGTGAATTTTACGGATATTCAGCTTTATATTTATGAGCAGTGTCCGCACGAGGAGCTGACAATCATCATGCGCCGTTACATGATGAAACTGGCAGAACATTTTGCGAAGGAAAATAAGTGTCTCGGCCTGATTACCGGTGAGAGCATCGGCCAGGTGGCAAGCCAGACCATGCAGTCTCTTGCGGCTACCAATGAAGTGTGTACCATCCCAGTATACCGTCCGTTAATTGGATTTGATAAGCAGGAAATCGTGGAAATTTCTGAAAAAATTGACGCCTATGAGACATCCATCCTTCCGTACGAGGATTGCTGTACCATATTTGTAGCAAAGCATCCGGTGACGAAGCCAAGCTTGAACGTTATCCATAATGATGAGAAAAAGCTGGCAGAGAAAATTGACGCTCTGATGCAGGAAGCAATTGATACCGTAGAAGTAATCCATATAGAGGCATAAATAAAACGCACATGGCAGAATGTCGAGAGACTTTCTGCGCGCCGGAGCAAAGCGTAGTGCGCATAGATCCTCACGGCATAAAAAACCCCAGGACATACATCCTGGGGGCCAAGCTCAAATCATTATAAATATTATACTAAGTATGGTTTTAATGTTTCGAGAATCTCATCAAGACAGTTCTCTGCATGAATCGCCAGGTCGATCGGTTTGGAAAGATCCAGACTGAAGATGCCCATAATGGATTTTGCATCGATGACATATCTTCCGGAGATTAAGTCGAAATCATATTCGTACTGAGTAATAGCGTTAACGAATGATTTTACCTTGTCGATGGAATTCAAAGAAATCTGTACTGTTTTCATATTTGAAAAACCTCCTTTAGATTAACTATTTCAAGTTCTATCTTATAGTAATGGTTTTTTATGGAAAAGTCAACAACGAAAGTGTTAAAAAATAAGGAGAAATGTGAATGAAAAAAGTAGCATTGCACAATCTGGGCTGCAAAGTGAATGCATATGAGACAGAGGCCATGCAGCAGATTTTAGAAAAAGCAGGATACGAAATCGTACCTTTTTCGGAGTATGCGGATATCTATGTAATCAACACCTGTTCCGTTACCAACATGGCAGACCGCAAATCCAGACAGATGCTGCACCGGGCAAAAAAATTAAATCCCGAGGCCATCGTAGTGGGCGCCGGCTGCTATGTACAGACGAAGGAAGCGGAGGCTTTTTTGGACGAGGCGGTGGACATTGTCATCGGCAATAACAAAAAGCATGAACTGGTGCAATTGTTGGAAGAATACGAAGCATCCCACACAAAAATAAAAAGTATTACAGACATCAATCATGAAAAACAGGAATACGAGGAACTCTTTCTGGAAAAAACAGCGGAGCACACCAGAGCCTTTATCAAGGTGCAGGATGGCTGTAACCAGTTCTGTACCTACTGTATCATTCCGTTTGCCAGGGGAAGGGTGAGAAGCCGTGCCCTTGCAGATGTGAAAGAAGAAGTGGAGCGCTTAGCAGCGGGGGGCTACCGGGAAATCGTTCTGACCGGAATTCATTTAAGCTCCTACGGTGTGGATACCGGAGATAACCTGCTGCATCTCATTGAGGAGGTGCATAAGGTGGATGGAATCGAGCGAATCCGGTTAGGAAGCTTAGAGCCCCGCATCGTAACGGAAGATTTTGTAAAAAGACTTATCAGGCTTCCAAAAATCTGCCCGCATTTCCACCTCTCGCTGCAGAGCGGCTGCGATGCGGTGCTGATCCGCATGAACCGGCGTTACGATACGGCGGAGTACGAGGCGGGCTGTCAGCTTTTGCGGAAGTATTTTGAGCATCCGGCCATTACAACGGATGTTATTGTAGGTTTCCCGGGGGAGACAGAAGCAGAATTTGAAGAGACCCGAAAATATCTGGAGCGCATTCATTTTTATGAAATGCATATTTTTAAATATTCCAGGCGCGAAGGCACAAAGGCTGCCGTAATGCCGGATCAGGTGCCGGAGGAGATCAAAACAAAACGAAGCAATGTTTTGCTGGACTTGGAAAAAAAGATGTCAAAGGAATTCCGGGACGACTATCTTGGCCAAAAAGTTACGGTTCTTTTGGAAGAAATATTTTTTTATAAAGGGAAGAATTATTACACAGGATATACGAAAGAATATGTAAAGGTGGCATATCCGGCGGATTCGGATATGGCGAATCGATTTGTCGAAGGGTATATCAAAGAGCAATTGACAGATGACATTTATCTTTTGGTTGAATTTTAGGACAAACTATATTAGAATAGTATAGTATAGCAAAGGAAATGAATATTACCTGCACGCAATGAACTTTGCGAGCAGGTATAAGGGCGTGACAAGTATGCAGAATATGAATAACACACAGTATTTTAGAGTGGAAAAGGAACCGGAGCTGAAAGTGGGCGATGTGCTTGCGATTGTATATCGTGCACTCAGCGAGAAAGGTTATAATCCGGTCAATCAGATTGTTGGATATATTATGTCAGGGGATCCGACCTATATCACCAGCCATAATAATGCAAGAAGCCTGATTATGAAAGTTGAGCGGGACGAGCTGGTCGAGGAAGTATTAAGGGCTTATATCAGAAACAATAACTGGGATTAAAACGAAAAATACCGGGATTTTGATGCGAAACCTGACGCATAACAGGAAGGATCAGGGAGCATGCGCACGAAAGTACCGGATATTGGAAAGTGTGCAAAATGAGAATTTTAGGATTGGATTTTGGCTCGAAGACAGTCGGAGTGGCGGTCAGCGATGAGCTTTTATTCACTGCGCAGGGACTGGAAATCATTCGAAGACAGTCCCCGAATAAGTTGCGCCAAACATTGGCACGAATCGAGGAAATCATACAGGAATATCAGGCAGACCGCATCGTGTTAGGATATCCCAAAAATATGAACAACACCGAAGGGGAACGTTGCGAGAAAACAAAAGAATTCAAAGAAATGCTGGAGAGACGTACCGGCCGTGAAGTCATCCTGTGGGACGAGCGTCTGACCACGGTTTCTGCGGACAAACTTATGATGGAGACGGGAATCCGGCGGGAGAACCGCAAACAGTACGTAGATGAAATCGCTGCGGTATTTATTCTGCAGGGATATTTGGATTACTTAAGTATGAGCAAAGCAGAGCAGCCGGCTCATACGGCGCGGAAAGGGAACAGTATGGAGAAAGTAAAATTTGTTGATCCGGAT
>JAGASC010000129.1 GCA_017621905.1 Roseburia sp. | reverse complement strand
AATACCATATCCTTTTTCATCTGTCTTAATGATTGCCCTCTCATAATCATCACAAGCATCATAACGTTTTTTGTCCGTCAAATATACCTGAAAAGTAGTATTTGCTTCTGGATGAAGCGGACCAGTTTTGCCATCAGAATCATATTTTATAATTTCAACTTTCCCAAGAATAGGATAGTTCCCATACTCTTCCGTAGCCAGATCATAAGTATATTCTGCCGCTTTATTCGAGGCATCTACTTTCACCGTGAGTACATCATTAGAAAGCGTATATCCTACAGGTGCTTTCACTTCCTTCAGATAATAGGTGTTTCCGCTCCGCAGGAAATCCGTTACCATTTTACCATCTTTTACGGTATAAATACCTGCTGTCTTTGCAGTGCCGTTTTCATTATAAACAGTCGCAGCATTGGTACAGGAAGCATCTGCATATAACTGGAACTGTGCCCCCTCCAGACTGGCATCCCCATGCGGCTTTTTGTCTGAGCTGTATTTATCAATCTTCACAACATCAATGGTTGCTTTCTTGTAACGATTGGTTACACCCGTTATATAGGCTTTGGAATAATCAGATGCTACCTCCTCTAATGTATCCGGCCACACACCATCTGCATTTTTCTCCCAGCTGTTCTCCTTTTTCAGGGTAATCTTTACCCCTTTAGCAAACTCCGGGTCCATAACGATATGTTTATTATCCCCCGTATTGTTTTCTGTGAGGGTATATGTATTGGAAATGTCATTTTTCAGTTCTTTCATTTCCTGGTTCATCAGTTTCTGGGCAGATGCTTTGGTCAGATCAGAAGCAAAGTCTATCCCCTCATCCAAATCCAAGTCGTCTGTAAGATGCTTCTTTGCTACCTTCTTATCATCCGCAGACATATCTTTCAGTTCAGAATCCGGATAGTAATAATAATCCTGAGACTGTAATCGGTATGTCATACGAAAAGCAATCCGTCCGCTGTCTCTGGTAAAACCAGTCATACTAAAGGACGCATCATTATCGTCATCGGCATCATTAGATTCCGTACCATCCCGGTCTGTCATAGAAAAGGAATACAAATCATCCAAATTTTCAGCATCCAGTGTAAACTGGATTCCACCCAGCCCGTTTCCATCCTCATCCTTTTTCATTACCGTAATCCTCTGCCGGTAATAAGCACTGTCATGGATACTGGAAACTTCCGGCACATCATCTGCATCTACCGTCAGAAGTTTCTGATAGCGGTTGCTGTTTCCCGTTTTCTGCCAGACAGTAACATCAGCCGTCCATGCCCCAGACGGCTCAAAAATGGCCTTATAGATATCATTCACAGATTTCGATGGAGAAATGTTAATATTTCCCTTAACCTGCTTGATCACATCCTTTAGCTGTGCCTCAGAATTGCGTCCTTCCGCAATGGACCAAATCAGTGCCTGGCTCATCACAAAAGCTTTGCCGGAACGGTTCCGATCCATTACATACCAGCGGACAATTTTGGCATAATAGCCGTTCTTTTCTCCACCGGTATTCTGGTCCCAGTGATGTGTTGCTTCTGAAGCATAGGTATTCCCGGTATGGCAGGTATGCCCCAGGTTAACGCAAAATGCCTTTTTCCCATTCAGTTTCATCTGCCACCATGTCCCGCTTTTTGTTTTTGAGCCAAAGGAAACCGTTCCCTTCCGGCCAAGGGATGACAGGCTTACAGAGGAAGTCGCTGCACTTGCTACCATAGAATTTACCGGAATCATGCCACACAACAGGGCAAATGCCAGTACAAACGTCATAATTTTTCTAATCATTTTATTACCTTTCATAATCAAAGTTCCTTTCTTATTTTCAATATACTTGTTCACGTTACCCCTTCATAGCGGGGGACCTCTTTGAAACTTTCGCATTCTTCTTCTCCTTTTTCCCATCAAAAAAAGAGTCCGCCATAAACAGACTCTTTCTTTATATTTCTGAAACCTATTTTGTGTAACTTAGTATTTATCTAACTGGATATAATCCCAATTTTTATATCCGCCCTCCCACGGTGTCGCATCATAAAAATATTCCTGCCCATCAATCACTGCACGAACTACGATATGAAGTCCCCCATTCAACTGGGTCATCCATGTGTATGCTTCAATATCAAGCATTCTCGCCATATCGCGAAGCAGTTCTGCCGCCCCGCCACAATCCGTAAAACCAGTCTCCCAGTCAGCCCCGACGTTTTCCTGAACAATCCAGATCGTATTATAGCCTAAATAACTGCCGTTGGTATCAATCCTCGGATAATTCATGTTGTCCCGGATATACTCTTCTAAACGCTCCATCTTCTGCTGCTCTGTCAGAGTGCTCCATTTTCCCAGTCCATCTTCATTGTAAGCATCACTGCTTACCGTCTGGATGACTTTTTCACAGAATGCTTTTTTACTTGCAGCCCCGTCCTTTACTTCAATCTGGAACGTATCTACAGTACGCCAGGTATTATTGTTACTATTATTTTTATCCTCCTCCAGTTCCTGTATCGACACCGTATGAAATCCTGGTTCCTTCGCAATACAAGTATAAATCCAACCACCCTTAACCTTATTAAAAAAGGTAGTATTTGTTTCTTCCTGCTCCAGATACTCAATGTCTTCATAATCATAATCAGGACCGCCTGTCACCTTTTCCCCATAAGCCCCGATACTTACATACACATTATCAAAATCATTAGGATTTGGATTATCCGTCTTCACATACAATACAATCGGCACATCCTCATAGATGGTAAACTGGTTTAATACGCTTACCTCATATGAATATTTTGCCTGGTATGGTGTTGGTTCCGGGGACGGTTTTGGAGTCGGCACTGATGGCACTACAGGCTCCGGGGACGGTAATGGTGATGGATTCTCTGAATCATTGCTGTTACTGCCAATTTTTCCAACCGGTATCCGGACAACATTGCTGTACTGGGTATATGTTCCGGATACTCTCGCCTGTACCCGGTAATAGTATACTGTGTCTGCCTGTACCGCCTGATCGGTACAGATCGTTTTCCAGGCAGTCTTGAGTTTTTTCCATGCACCTGTTTCCGTTTTCCTCTGAATCACATAATAGTCTGCACCAGTAATTCTGCTGTACTGAAGTTTAACATAACCCATATCATTCAAGGTTGCTGTCAGTGTCCCGGCAAAAGCAGGTTTTTTTCCCGTCTGGCTGGTCTGAATGCTTTTCGTTACCTTCACTTTGTACTTATATACTTTTTTCTTTCTGCCTTTCAGATAACACCGGACTGTCACTGTTGCCGTTCCCGGCTTTTTACCCGTAATGACAATCCTGCGGTTCTTTTTCGTCTTCTTATATTTAACCTTTGCCACTGAGGGCTTGCTGCTTTTAACCCTGACCTTTTTCGCTTTTGACAGTGCCGCTAGGCGTTTGGTCTGGGATGCCGCTTTGGTCATATCAATTTTGACAGACTTTGTCTTCGCAGAAGCCGTTCCCGTTCCTGCAAACAATGCTGCACTAAGCAGTAACATTGTAAATATGATTGTTCTTTTCCAGTTTTTCATGTTCATCAGTCCCTTCTCATTTTCCGGTTTCGGCTTCAAGCCGATTCCAGACTTACTTAAATAATAACATTACGACCACAAACATTCCAGAAAAACTTTACCCCCACACCCTTGCCACCACATCTGCCTCTTTCACAAACATGTCTTCCCAATACCTGGAGTCAAAGGAATTTTCTGCATTATCACCCAGCACAAAAAAGCATCCTTCTGGTACCACAACCACATCTTTATCCCGTTTCGGAATCATCCATCCGGGAGTATACGTCAAATCTCCCAAATCTATGGTATCCCCGCCCACGGCAGCAATCCGTTTCACCAGCAGCCTTCCATCCCGCCGGAATATAATGATATCGCCAGTTTCCAGACTGGTATATATTCTTGATGCTATCAGATAACTTCCTTTCTTCAGCGTCGGCTCCATAGACTCTGATGGAACATAACCAGCTAGGAATACGGTATGAAACAAAATCCAAATCAGTATGTTGACACCTACTGGAATCATCCACCACCGGAGCCACCGTTTAATACCCTGTTTTTCCCTAACCTGCTTTGTCAGTCCCATACCCATACTCCTCTGCTATCTGCCGCAGTTCCGTCAGTTCCCTGAGATACTTTCTTGCTTTGGATACCCATGCACAGACAAGATTTGCCTTCACTCCCATCCGATCACCAATCTCCCGGCTGGTATATCCTTTCTCCATCAGGAACATGGCACGGATTCCTTTCCTCATGAATGCAGGAACAACTCCCTCCTCTTGATCCAGTATATTCTGCAGGGAAATCTGTAAGTCTTTATTGTCATGTTCCTGATATGTTCCCATCTCCGGCAGAACTTCCACTGCCATTTCCCGTTTTTCCTTCCTTGAAGAACTGACCAGGGCATCACAAATTTCATTCCAGATCAGACGGTAGGCATAAGTAGAAAAACATCCCCCCTGATCTGTCGCCACTGCTTTGCAAAGTCCGATACAGCCAATCTGGAACAGGTCCTCTCTGGAATACATACCTAACTGATAGGGACCATGTACCTTATCTGATATGACCTTATACACCAGACCGATATTTGCTTCCACTTTTCTTCTCTGCCCTGCATTTAACATATTAACCACCCCCAATCACCTGAAAACGTCTCCCCCTTCTGGTCTCCAGCAACTTCTTGCTTTCCTGGATGACCTGCCTGCAGTAATATTCACCCAGATGCCCAATGTGTGCTTCCGACATCGGGGCACTGATGATGTCTGCCAGCCACTGGTAGGCATCCTGCTTGTCCATCAGACCGGATTCATACAAACGGTTAAAGTACCGGTGCGCCTCTCTCCTCAACGACCTGAGATTATGATCCGCCAGACTCCCCACCGGAGTCTTTGTCCCCTTATGCACCCGGACATAGGCATCACATTCCGGATATCTTGAACAAACATAGAGCATGGTATGCTCTTTATTTTCACGGTAGATACCGTCCGCACTGCGGAACACCACCGGACTGCCACAGTATGGGCAGCGCATCTGTTTCGTCTGATTCCCTTTCTTTTTTCTGCTTCTTGTATTCATGGCATTTCGCCTCCTCTCGTTTTGTTTATAATTATGGTAAGAACGCTGCCTTGGCGTTCTTCTATGTGAAGATGCTTCACACCGTGAAGCATAAAAATATCTGGCGAGGTTTTTTCGAGCCGATATTTTCCTTCACATTAAAAAGCCGGAAAAGCTGCAAAAAAACATACAGAGCCAATGGTTCTGGAATTTTGGTGTCTCATCCAGTCATTGACTCTGTATATTCTATTTAAGCAGCCTTCCGGCTCATATATTCAACAGGCCTGCGCTATTTTGGACCACTCTGTGTGCGTTAATCCGTAACGGTAACACCTTCCTGATGTACCGAAAGCCTGAACGCAAGCCCTTGCCACAGTTTCAGTATAGCAGGGGCTTGTTATCTTGTCAAGCCTAATCGGAATATTTTTATTATATTTTCAAAAAATATTCCCAAATAACTCTCGCACACTGAATTTTATTCCAGTCTGGAGTACGCACCATGGGAGAATTATTCATCCTCATCATCATAGTCCTCCTCGTCATACTCATCCTGCTCTTCCCTACGTTTCTGGACAATATGGATGGCAATCAGGCTGCCAACAGCCACTACCATCCCGGCAGAAAACAAGACAAGATGCTTAATGGGAATGCCGGCAACTGTTTTTTCAGTGCCCTCCCCTTTTACTGCTGATCCGGTGCTGGCATCTGCAGGTGCCGTCTGCTGCACTCCCGTTTCTTTTTCACCAGAGGCACTCTCCCCAGACTTGGATTCCATTTCCCCTCCCTGCTCTAATGCATCTGCAGTATCTTTTGATAAGTCATTCCCTGTGGCAAGGGCCTGCTCTGTGTCGTTTGGACTTTCAGTAAGCATACAGGTCAGTATGTAGCGTGTGCTTCCGCCAAGCTCTGTCCGCAGCACGCCATCTTCCCCTACGGTTATCGTCCCCGGATACAGACCGGCATCAGTTTTTAACTGAAACTCCCTGCCAGCCCATTCCTTTCCCAGCTGCACCTCCAACTGCTCTGCTTCCATGACCTGTATCTCCGTCCCATCTGTCCCCTGGTTTTCAGCGGATACCGAAATCCCGCTTCCAAATATGACTGCTAACGCACCTATCAGTGCAAATGCGGCCAAAGATTTTCTTATTCTCACTATGCTTCACCTCATTCCTTATTTTCAGCGTGGTACAGCGATATGGGTAATCGCTCCCCATATCCGGTTGGAATCATTGTTGATTCCCAGTATCCTTACGGTTACACGGGAACCTCTCGGTGGACGGCCTCTCTTCGGGTAGCTGCACAGACAATCAATGCCCCCGTCCAGTGCCACAAAGACACCGTTGGTATCCACCATACTGACCGTCCCCACATACCGATTCCCCACAGAATACCTGCGGAGTGCCTTTTCGTATGGGTTTTCACCTGCCTGCTTGACCGATGCCGTTACCCGGATGTTGCTGCGGTCACTCCGGTCCACGCTCAGCACCTTCACCAATATCCTCTGCCCAGACTGGAAATACATCGCTGCATCCATCCACCTCTGATAGCTCAGTTCCCGGAGCGGGATATACACCTCCAGACCGAACAAATCCACAAAAATACCTGCCCGGATCACCGATACGACTCTTGCTTCCGCACATAAGTCCGAATAAATCCGGTAATTACCATCCCTGTCTGTGCCCAGATAGTATTCTTTCCGCTTGGCACGCATGGCATCGAGCCTGCTTGCCGCCGCAATCCCAGACTGGGCATCAATTCCCTTGACAATATAATCCACCTCAGCACCGAGCCGTTTGGTCAGCATGTCGTGCAGCACATCTTCCGGCAGCCTCCCCCGGAAATCCTCCGGTGCTTCCACCGCTTCTTCTGCAGGAATGATGACTTTGAACTCACCGTGGTAGATGACTGCCAAAGAACGGCTCTGGTTACTCTCCTGCCGCTCCACTCCCTGGATTGTTCCCGTCAGGATTCTCCCTGTCTTTTGGGACTCCATTAAATCCAACAGGTCATTCCTTGCTCTCTCGGCTTCGGTTTCTGCAACCAGGTGCCCGTCGATGGCAAGCACCTGCGGGGAAGCCAGTCTGACAGAACCGGTATTTTTTCCAGTTCTTCGACGCGTAGCGCCTTCACCGGGGACCTGAGCTTTTATATTTTGTCCCTCTGTGTCAGACTGGTTCTGATTTTTGGGATTTTTTATCGGATCCGGCACGGCGTCACCTGAATTCTTTATAGAATCTGCTCCTGTGTCAGACTGGCTTTGATTTTCGGCAATCCTGTTATCACCTAACGCGTCTTCAGGCGGATACACTTTGTCATCAAGGTTTTCTGAATCAGTCTGGGGAATTTCTTCACCGGCGCCCACTTCAGACATCTCCTGGGCCTCTTCTGTATCAGACTGGCTCTTTTTTCCAGAATCTGCCTCCTGTTCCTTCGTTCCGGCTGATGCCATCTCCTGATTATCCTGATTTTCCATGTCAGTCTGGGAAATCTCTTCACTGCTGTTTTCACCTTCAGTACCCTCTGTATGATGTTTATCTGAGTCTGATAAAACAGCCTTTTCCTGCCCATCTGGAGTCCTGTCCATGATTTCTTCTGGCTTTTCTTCCACTACTTCTGGTTTATCTACTTTCTTTCTTGGCATATCTCATCCTCCATAATTTTTTTCAAGTTTCCTCTGGGAAACTTGTTGCCTCCTAATTTCCATCAAAAAAAGCACCTCTTTCGAGATGCCGGTTAATCGCTGCTAAAAATCCGCAGGCGGCTGTGCCGAGCGGTACAGACCTTTCTTTTTTGGTACTT
>JAGASC010000128.1 GCA_017621905.1 Roseburia sp. | reverse complement strand
TCTGTTTCAAAATCACCGTAGCTTATTGTCTGGAAATCCAGACTGATTACCTCATAATCCTTTTTCAGGTATTCGGTAAGGGCCATAAGCGTTGTCGTTTTCCCGAATTGTCTGGCTCTGTTTACAGTAAAATACTGCCCAAAATCTACCATGGTCTTGATTTCTGAAAGTCGCCCGGATATGTCAACCATGTAATGCAGTTCTGGATCGCAATATCCATCTACATTAAAAATTTTTCCCATTCTATATACACGCTCCCTTCCGAAGCATTTCTCACTCCAATTCTACCATCGGCCAGCCCGAATAGCAAGTCAAAGGGAAAGAAAAAGGGAGCTGCTGCTCTATAGATTATTCATCTATCTTGCAACAGCCCCTTGTTATCCGCTAATTTCTGGCAACACCGCTCCGTCTCGCAGCTTCCGCCACCGCAGCAGCTACCGTCGGGCCTACTCGCTTGTCAAAAGCTTTGGGAATGATATATTCCTCACTCAATTCTTCCTCTGAAATCAATCCGGCCAACGCTTCCGCGGCAGCCATCTTCATTTCTTCATTTATGTCCGATGCACGAACGTCAAAAGCCCCTCGGAAGATGCCCGGGAAAGCCAGAACATTATTGATCTGGTTAGGGAAGTCACTTCTTCCGGTAGATATCACTCGCGCGCCGCCGGCCTTTGCTTCCTCCGGGAATATCTCAGGTGTGGGGTTCGCGCAGGCAAAAATAATTGCATCCTTATTCATGGTCTTGACCATCTCCGTGGTTACCATGCCGGGGGCAGAAACGCCGATAAACACATCCGCTCCTACCAACATATCCGCCAAAGAACCGGACTTTCTATCCGGATTGGTGACCTGTGCCATTTCTTCCTTGATCCAGTTCAGGCCCTCGCGGCCCTTGTAGATGGCGCCCTTCCGGTCGCACATGGTAATATTTTTAAATCCTGCGGATAACAGCAACTTCACAATCGCAATCGCTGCCGCACCGGCACCGGAGGTAACGATCTTCACATCTTCCTTCCGCTTGCCAACCACTTTCAGCGCATTGGTCAGACCGGCCAACGTAATAACTGCGGTACCATGCTGGTCGTCGTGGAAAATTGGAATATCGCATTTTTCTTTCAGCTTTCGCTCGATTTCAAAGCACCGGGGCGCAGAGATATCCTCCAGATTGATTCCACCAAAGGAACCTGAAATCAGATACACTGCATTGACAAATTCGTCCACATCCTTTGATTTTACACAGAGAGGGAAGGCATCCACATCGCCAAAGGCTTTGAACAAAGCGCATTTACCCTCCATGACCGGCATACCTGCCTCAGGACCGATATCGCCAAGCCCTAACACCGCGGTACCGTCCGTGATCACCGCGCACAGGTTATGGCGGCGGGTCAGGTCGTAGCTTTTATTAATGTCCTTCTGGATTTCCAGACAAGGCTGCGCGACGCCGGGGGTATAAGCAAGGCTCAAATCGTCCTTGTTCTCCACCGGAACAGTGGCCACCACTTCTATTTTCCCCTTCCACTCCCCATGGAGCCGCAGGGATTCTTTTGCATAATCCATAAATCGATTCTCCTTTTCTATAACACAGAAACCGCTATTTCGTTCCTGTGATTGATTTCCGACGCAAAACCTGCGCCTTTTATCGGAAGCTATCACGCATCCTCCGATAACCTGCAATTATTATACTCTTTGAAATCTCATCTTTCAACCTTAATCTTAATCTAAATAAGCAGGCAGATACGTTTCTGCACCGGTAAACTGACCGATCATTTCCATTTCCGCATAGGTCTTATCATTCAAAGATACTCCCTCGCGTTTTACCCGGTCATGAGCCTCGGCTTCTTTTTCTCCGTGAATGTAGATCCGCTCCTGTCCCTCTGCCTTGTCCGAATCCCGAACCTCCTGCAAAAACTTCGAAAGGTTCGCTTCAATCTCTGCCTTATCGCCAAACATTCCGTAATCCAATGCAATAAAACAGTGCGCAATATTCGAGCGCCCCGGTGTTTTGTAAATATAATTAGAAGTTGTGCCGCCGGAGAGAATGGCTGTTGCAATCTCACAGAGCATGGCGAATCCATAGCCCTTATAGCCGGAGGTCAGCTCACCGGAACCGCCAAGTGGCAGGATTCCGCCACCGGTCTTGCCGATGATGTTCTTAAGCACACGGTCTGCATCATCGCTGTCATGGCCATTTTCATCCAGCGCCCAGCCCAGCGGCAGACCATTGCCACGCTTTACGTAAACCTCCAGCTTGCCCCGCGGTACCACAGTGGTAGCCGCATCAAAGACATATGGAGTTGGTTCCGCAGGCATGGCAAAGGCGATGGGGTTGGTACCCAGCATAGCCTTTCGACCGAAGGTGGGAACCATGATAGCCTCGGTGTTGGTCATTGACATTCCTAAAAGTCCCTGCCCCGCAGCCATTTTTGCATAGTAACCTGCAATACCGTAATGGTTGGAATTGCGGACGGTAACCATACCGAATCCGGATTTTTTCGCTTTCTCAATTGCCAGCTGCATAGCCTGTACACCAAGAATCTGGCCCATGGCATCATTGCCCTCGATGACTGCCGACAGCGGGGTTTCATAGACGATTCCCGGCTTCGCATCCAGCTTGACCAGGCCGCCGGTAATCTCCTTGTGGTAACGGATCAGTCGCTGGATACCATGAGACTCGATGCCGCTTAAATCTGCATCCAGCAGAACATCCGTAATCTGCCTGCTCTGTTCTTCGTCAAAGCCATAGCCACAAAAGACCTTTACACAAAAAGTATAAAGTTTTGAATAATCTACATGATGATATTGCATATAAATAACCATACCCTTTCTAACACCTGCAAACTTTAATGCATCTTAAAGACGCCATGACGCAGGCACAATATTTGCAACCACACTATACCCCCCAATAAGAGGAAAAACCTCCGTCTACGGGAATCACGGTGCCGTTGACAAAGGACGCTGCCTCAGAACACAGGAAAATCACTGGACCAACCATCTCCTCCGGTTCTCCGTAGCGGCCCATCGGGGTCTTAGCCAAAACCCGCAGACCACGGTCTGTGGGAGAGCCGTCCTCTTCTTTGGTCAGAAGATAGCGGTTCTGATTTGTCAAAAGGAAACCGGGCGCAATGGCATTCACACGGATATCGTTGCTGTAGTTCTGATTAAAATGGGTGGCCATCCACTCTGTAAAGTTGGCAACGGCCGCCTTGGCACCGCAGTAAGCAGCAGTATTTGTCAGCGGATGGTAGCTGGACATGGAAGCAATATTGATTACATTGCCGTGCCCCTGCTGCGCCAGCAGCTCGCCGAACACCATAGTGGTCAGCACTGCACCGGTAACGTTTAAGTCAAAGACCCACTTGAAGGCATCCAGATCCAGATGGAAAAAGTCTCTGTCTGCAGAAACGGTGGCTTCTTTCTTATTGCCACCCGCACCGTTGATCAAAATGTCAATGTGACCAAAATGAGCCACGACCACCTCTCTGGCAGCTTCCAGGCTCTCCCTGTCAAGTACATTTGCCTTAACTGCAATGGCATCACCGCCTGCGGCATTGATTTCATCTGCAATTTTCTGAGCATTTTCCACAAAGAGATCTAGCAGTGCTACTTTTACGCCTTTTTTAGCCATTTCTCTTGCCATGGTGCCGCAGATAATTCCGCCGGCACCGGTAATCACGGCCACCTGGCCGCTGATATCAAAGTTTATAGGATACATAACAAACAACCTCCATATCTATCGTAATTTCTGAACCGTCATACATAATATTCCAGTTATACTATTTGACTGTAATACCATAATATTTCAACCATACTATTCAACCGTAATACCATAATATTTAGCAATACTATTTAAACCGTAATATTTAAATTAACCATCTCAATATTGCCATTCGGACAGCGGTTGAAGCACATACCGCAGGCCACGCAATCTTTCTTGCAGATGTGCATGGTATCGGTATCAATGATTTCCGGGGCAAAATCCGTACAGATGGTCTTGCACAGCTGGCAGCCCTCGCCGCAGCCACAGTTTAAACAGCGGGAAGCTTCTTTCACTGCCTCCTCTTCGGTCATTGTCCGAGTATAAGGCTCGAAATTCAACCTGCGAGTCTGCGCATCCTCTGCCAGTTTTACAGGATTGGTATCCCGCTTCAGATAACCGGTACGGCGGCGCACCAGCTCGGAGCTGACGGTCTTTACCGGAGCAACGGGCTGTACCGTCGCTTCTTCGCCCCGAATCGCAGTATCGATGGCCGCTGCCGCATTCTTTCCTGCGGTAATGGCAGAGATTACATTCGTAATCTTCTGATTGCTTACCATCAGATATCCTTCCTCACCGGCAGGCAACTCGGTCACATACTCGTTTTCCACCAGTACCTGGTCGCATTTCAATGTCATTTCTACGCCATCCTTGACAAAACCAATGCATTCTTCCACTTTCTGCACCTGCGCCGCATGCTCAAGCAGCACAACACCCTCTTCTCCGGCAGCCTTTAATATTTCCTGCATGCCGCTGTGTTTTGAAAAGCTGCCAGCATTCAGCAGTGTCACCTGTTTTGCTCCCAGACGCACCGCACACCGAGCTGCATCCACCGCTGTAAAGCCGCTGCCTATCACCGCAACACGCTCCTTTACCCCAGGCGCCTTGCCGCAGTTTACCTGATACAGGAAGGATAACGCATCATCACCTTCGGCACTTCTGTCCGGAAGACAATTGGCACCAACAGCTGCAAAAACACGCGCATAGCCCTCTTTGCGGAGGGTATCCACATTGTCAACTTTCTTTCCAAATACAAACTTTACGCCATGTTCCTGCAGATTTTCGATTTCTTCCTCCAGCACCTGTTTTTGATAAGTATAATTCGGCATGCCATAGCGGAGCTTACCTCCCGCATTCTCTTCTTTTTCAAAAACAGTTACCTCATAGCCGCCTTTTACCAGTTCAGCGGCACAGCTTAAGCCACAGGCTCCTGCCCCAATGACCGCCACTTTATGGCCATTTGGCGCTGCGGCTGCCCAGGCAGGCTTCCACCCTTTCGCTTTTCCATACTCCAGAATGAACCGTTTCAACTCCCGTATCTTTACCGGAGCATCCATACTTCCCCGGACGCAGGCATCCTCGCAGGGGTGTGCGCATACCAGTGCGCACAGATTCTGCAGGGCGTTCTTGCCGGTGATAAGGTCATAGGCTTCTTTATACTCGCCCTTTGCGATTTTCTGAACATAAGCCTGCACCGGCACATGATGCGGGCAGGCAGATTTGCAGGGAGCTGAAAGATTCGGTTCCTTGATCCGGGCATAACCGGCATAAAGTGTTACATCCGCTGCCGTTTTTACCTCGTCCACCAGAATACTGCGGAAGTCATCCAGAGATTTGTAGCCGTGCTGCTCCATATAGCCATGCATTCCCGCGATCATAGGGCGTACGATGTCATAGCCGCTGATGAGGGTTTCCGCGCAGACACCGATCAGGTTACCGCCGCACATGACCATTTCCACTGCATCCTTCCAGTCCCGAATCCCTCCGGCCGCCATAATGGGCGGCTCTTTTCCGCAGACTTTGCGGATTTCATAGGTATCTCTCTGGGCAAGGGGTTTTAGCCAGGAGCCGCAGTGGCAGCTCATGCTGACCTCATCCTGCAGATGATAAAATGCTTTTTCCGGATGTTCAAGATTGATCGGCGGTATACCCATGCGGTTACCGGTGCCACCCACTGCATCTGCGCCCGCTTCATACAAAGACTTTGCCACCTGGGCAATCTTGCCACCCTCGGGTGTCAGCTTTACGAACAGGGGAATGGAAATGGCTTCCTTGACCGCCTTTACAATTTCCGCCGCCACATTGGCGTTCTGCCCCATACTGGCACCGGTCTGCTTTGCAGCCGTCCTGCTGCCTCCGGAGGTCAGCTCCAGATTGTAGGACATGTTGGGGCAGCACATATTCAGCTCGATCACGTCTGCGCCCACTTCCTCGAACTTTTTTGCCATATTGACCCAGCCGGCAACACCATCGTCTCCGGCATAGGTAATGTTAGCCATCAGTTTTAAGTCATGAAGCAGGGGTTTTGCATCCTGAATCAGCTTTAAGCCCTCCGCAAAGGTCAGACGCTTTTCTGTGGTAAAGGCCAGTGCGTTGCGGTCTTTAAAAATACCGTAACGGGGTTTTCGATTGATATAGGGAGCCGGGTCTATGCTCAGCTTGATGCTGGCTGCTGCCCAGCCGGTCTCCTCAATTTTCAGCAGCTGTTTTACGGACTTGGTGGTAGGACCGGAGGCAACATAAAAGGGATTTTTAAAGGTTACGCCGCCAATGGTTACCGGGATATGGATGTCTTGCATACTCTTCATCTTAATCAATCATTCCTTTCACTTTGCTCCGGCGCAAATAGTGGCAAATATCCTTTGTTGTGAATATGAGTTCCATTTTTTGCCGATTGATAAATCAGGTTGATGACTTTCAGAGTCTCCAGGCCGTCCCTGCCCCTCAGCCCTACCTGAGCGTCTTTTCCGGACAGTGCACAGTCCACAAAATGATTGATTTCACCGCAGTAGCCAAGATTATATTTTTCATCCACGGCGGGATGAGACCAGCCTGTGGTAATTTCCGCCTTTTCTACGGTATAATCAAGCCCCGGAATGGAAAACACCTTCACCGGACCGGAGAAAGACAGATCCACATGGATGCATCCTTTTTCACAGTAGATATCCAGTACATCCTCCATGCCGCCGGTGGTCACATAATTGGCTTCCAGCGTGGCATAGGTACCGTCTGCAAAACGCAAGAAGGCGCCTGCCCAGTCCTCTCCCTCCATTTGATTATGGATGAGGTTCGCATCCCCGCCTCCGGAGGTCATGGCCGTAAGCTCGGTCCACTTGTTGTCCTTTAATGCCAACATGAAGCTGACCGGATGCACCCCGAGATGCACCATACAGCCACCGCCGCAATATGCTATTTTCTGAGCGAAGGGGCTGTGGGATCCGCAATGGCACTCTCTTGCCCGGATGTACAGAGGTTTTCCCACCTGACCGCTTTCCATGATGGAAAATGCTTTTCGAAAAGCCGGGGCAAAGAGCCAGTCCTCGGCGTAATAAAT
>JAGASC010000127.1 GCA_017621905.1 Roseburia sp. | reverse complement strand
GAACGATACAATATTTTGCTTGATATGGAAATTGGAAAAACAGATGAGCCTGGAATTGCAGGAATCTCACAGGTATATCGCAAATTGATCTCGGATGAGGAGGATGCGGAAAATACTGTGTCTAAGGAAGATCCGCGGGGGCGGGAACTTGTGGATTACATCGATTCCCACTATTGTGATCCGGATATCTCCCTAAAAACTCTGGCAGATCAATGGAATCTTTCGGTTCCTACAGTTTCGCGGCTGTGCCGGGAAGCGGCGGGCACCAGTTTTCTGGCTTATCTGACAGCGCTTAGACTGCAGAAGGCGAAGGAGCTTTTATTAGAATCAAAAGATTCACCTGCAAAGATTGCGCCAGCAGTGGGATATACCAGTGAATATTCTTTTCGAAGGGCGTTTCAGAGAAATGAAAACTGCAAGCTGCAGGACTGGATAGCAGAAAACAGAAAGTGAGAGATTGGAGACTTTTTTATGAGAACAGTCATAACCAATGTAAAAGCAGTTCTGGAACAGGAAGTCCGGGAGAATATGCAGGTAATACTGGAGGATGGAAAAATCAAAACCATAGGGCAGTTGGAAAAGACGTATCCGGGACAGCTTTTGGCGGATGAAATTTTTGATGGGGGCGGGCAGTATCTTGCCCCCGGGCTGATCGATATTCATCTTCATGGCGGTGCCGGATATGATTTTATGGATGCAGCGCCGGAAGCATTTCAAAAAATTGCAGATTATCACAGCGCACATGGAATCACATCTATGCTGGCCACAACATTGGCCGGCGAGGAACAGGAGACACTTGCCGTTTTACAGGCATTCATGCAGTATGCGCCCGGTATTCATAACTGTAACCTGTTAGGGGTACATTTGGAGGGACCGTATTTTAGTCAGAGCCAGAGAGGGGCACAGGATCCTAAGTATATTGTGCCGCCAGAAATGGAGCAGTGTAAACGTTTTTTGGAGACCGGCTGCGTAAAGCGGATCAGTCTGGCACCGGAGCTGCCGGGTGCGCTTGAACTGGGGGATTATCTGAAAAGTCTGGGTATCGTAGTTTCGGCAGGTCATACAGAGGCGGACTATGATATGATCCGGAAGGCGTCAAGACATGGCTACAGCTTGCTTACGCATCTTTACTCCGGTATGCAGGGCGTACATAGGAAAGGGCCTTTCCGTTATGGGGGAGCAGTAGAGGCGGGTCTTTTGTTGGATGAGATGGCAGTGGAGGTGATTGCAGACGGCTGCCATCTGCCGGAATGTCTGCTGAAGTTGATCTATAAGTGTAAGGGCAGCGGGAAAATGATTCTGATTACAGATGCCATGCGGGGAGCCGGGCTGTCAGAGGGAGAGCATACTGTGCTTGGCAGTCTGACAAAGGGGCAGCAGGTCGTGATTGAAAAGGGAGTTGCTATGATGCCGGACGGAACCTCTTTTGCGGGCAGCGTGGCTTCGGGAGACCGCCTTCTTCGTACCATGCGGGATATCGCAGGGGTTCCGCTGCCGGAGGCAGTGGCTATGATGACACGCAATCCTGCCAGACTGTTGGGAATTGAGGACAGAAAAGGAAGTTTAAGGCCGGGAATGGATGGAGATTTGATTCTGTTTGATGAGGATATCCGGATCAAAGCGGTCTGGGTGGCTGGCAGAAAAGTAGTCTGAATTATCTCGGCCTTGCAGCAGAGGAATCCAGAAAACACCATGGAGAGAGAATTTCGATGGAGGAATGGATCAGACACATAAAAGGAGATATACAGTAATGATTTTGACGAAAGAAAAGAAAACAGTTGTTATTCTGCCAAAACAGCCTACCCCGCGGGAATGCTTTGCAGCGGAGGAGCTTTCGCGGTATCTGTACCGTGTGCTTTCTATTGAGACGCAGCCTGCACAGGAAGTGGATCCTGCCGCAAATAATTTTCTTATTGGAGGGCCGTCCAGGAATCGGGCCAGTGCAGATTTTATTGACAGTTCCAGTTTCCAGTCACAAATGACAGGTGCTGAAGGCATCTATATTGAGATTAGAGGAAACCAGGTCCTTATCGCTGGCAGCGATGGAAATTTTGACGACAAAGAGCGTGGAACTGTTTACGGCGTTTATGAGTTTCTGGAACGGTATCTTTCCTGTTCATTAGCCGCCTACAGTGCGCCGGGCATTGCTGCGGGGGAAATTGTGCCGGTGATGGAATCCTGCACCCTTCCGGACAGCCGGTATGTGAAACCCGGGGCTGACCGGCCCTACCGCACTGCAATTATTCAGTACGGGGAGGCGGCGGGAAACCCTTACCACGAGTTAAATCTCCCGTTTATTGATTGGCTGTGCAAAAATCGTTATAACCGCATTCTGACCTGGGCCAGCGTCTACGAGGCTTATAAGAAAATGGGACTGTGTGAGGAACTGGACAAACGTGGCATCCGGATGAGTGTTGGGCATCATGAGTCTTCCCGGATGTGGCTGCCCTATTTTGGAAATGAGTATTTTCCGGAGCATTATGCGGAAACTCACCCGGAATACTATCGTCTCAACGCGGACGGCACCCGTTACCGTCCAAAAAACCAGGAGGACCACACCGGACAGTGGATTTATTGCAGCCGCAACAAGGACTGTATTGAAGAAGTGTCCAAAAATCTGATTCGCTGGATTGGGGAAAACCCATTGGTGGACATCATTGCCTTCTGGCCCAACGATGGTATCTGGGAGCAGTGCAGCTGTGAAAAATGTTCGCCCTACAGTAAGGTGGAAAACTACACCTGGTTCCAGAATGAAGTGGCAAAGCGGGTCAGCAAAATCTATCCAAATGTAAAGATTGATATGCTGGTTTATGTGGATCTTTGGGAGTATCCGAAAGGGCAAAAACTGGAAGACTGCCTGCTCATCGATGAGGCTGCCTGGGCAGCGGCGGGCCAGCGGAAATGTGGAAAGCCGGATGGCTCCTGCCTGTCGGAAACTGATTTTGAGAAAAATCTTATGGATTGGAAAAATGCGGGAGCGGATGTGGTTTATTATGATTACTACATGGGCGTTTTTCCGGGACGCCAGCGTATCATACCTATGGCTGACGAATTGCAGAGTATATGGAAGCGGTTTGCAGAATTGGGCATTTCCGGCGCGGGAACGCAGATTGAGTGCTTTAATATCTGGAATAATCTGTGCAATCTCTATAGTTTTGGCCGGACAGCTTACGATGCATCCCGATCCTTCGAAGAGAATGTGAAGAAGTTATGTAGGTTGTATGGAGAAGGCGGTCCTTTCGTGGCCGAAGCCATCCGGATGATGGAGGAAACACTGGACGGTCAGGAAATTATCGGTTATGCCGGGAGATACATGATTACGCATGTCGATAAAATGCGGATTTATGAGCTTTTTGAGCAGGCATTGGCCGCGGCCACGGGGAAAACCCAACGCAACAATATCCGCCTGTCCCGAATGGCTTTCCGTTACACAGACCTAGAAGTCAGCGACAGCAGTAATGCCACCAGAAACACGTATTCCCGTTTTCAGACCTATGATGATCCTACCGGTGAGCTGGCTTATCTGGCAACTCATTTTGACAGCTTTAAGCACAATAATCCCGGCTATGGCATCGCCATTCCGGTAACCAATACAAAATCAGGTTTCCAGCCGGACAAATGGGTGCTTTTTGAATGATATATTGAAATATAGATTTGAGACCTAAGGAGGAAAAAACAATGAAAATTACCCTTTCTAAAAACGCAGTACAGCTGGGTGAGCGGGCTGCCGATCTGACCGCAAAGCTGTTAAAGGAAGCCATTGCGCAAAAAGGAGAGGCACGTCTGGTGCTCTCCACGGGTGCATCGCAGTTTGAAACGCTTGCTGCACTGGTAAAAGAGGATGTGGACTGGTCCGGAGTTGAAGTGTTTCATCTGGATGAATATGTGGATCTGCCAATGGATCATCCGGCCAGCTTCCGCAAATACATCAAGGAGCGTTTTGGCGACCTGGTTCATCCCAAAGCCATCCATTATGTTAAAACCGAGGATGATACTGTGGCGAATATCGCTGCACTCACCGAAGAACTGCACAAAGCGCCTGTAGATGTGGCACTGATTGGTATCGGTGAAAATGCCCACGTTGCATTTAATGATCCGCCAGCGGACTTTCAGAATCCGAATGCCTATATTATTGTGAATCTGGATACCAAATGCCGCAATCAGCAGCTGGGCGAAGGCTGGTTTTCCACCTTTGATGATGTACCTAAACAGGCGGTATCTATGACGGTTCCGGAAATCATGCGGGCTAAGACTATTATTTCCAGTGTTCCTCACAAAGTCAAGGCAAAAGCCATAAAGGACACACTGGAAAATGATCCAACCCCCTATGTTCCTGCCACTATTTTAAAGAAGCATGCTGACTGGAATCTCTTTGTGGATGAGAATTCTGCCTCGGAGGTAGATATTCAGAAATATTTGTAAAATTGTGTCAGAATGGAGGAGACACCCATGATTTTAACCATTCAAAACGGAAAACCAGCGATTGTCCGGGAGGACGGAACGACTGTTTTTTATTCCATCTATACCGGCACCAGGTATTGGGGAAATATGTACAACGTATTAAAGGATTACACGGATCAAAGCTGGACAGTGCAGGAGTGTGCGTCCTTTTCTGACCGGAAGGATTTTTCTGTGCTGGGAGAAATGGTCCGCTGCTTCGTGGCCGAGTGTGAAAATAGCCGCATTTATGCGGCACTGACCGAAAAACACTGCCTGTTTCGCACCGAAACCCGAAATATGGGCGCGGACAAGGAACCTGAAACAGTGATTGCTTTGGGAGGGATGTACGCAAAACGGCTGGAACGCGCCATGTATAACACTTATACCACCTACAATGGCCTGAAACAGTATGATATGAACGACCGCACCCATATCAAACGCTTTACCGAAAATGACTTCTGCGAGAGTGCGGTACATATGCCGGCTGTGGATTGTGATGGAAAACCCATGAACTTTGGTTTTGTCTCCTTTGAACGGTACTTTACAGGCGTATTCGCCTGTGAGGGAGGTACTGTTGAGTTCCGCCATCATCTGGATGGGAGAAAGTTTAAGGAGGGAGAGAACCTCTGCTCTGACTGGATGATGATTTCTTTCTATGAGGACATGACGAAGGAGCTGCCCGGTTACACCCGCTTTATCCACGATTTTAATTACTTTTCAGATCGCCACACCCACGTACCAACAGGTTTTAGTTCCTGGTATTATTATATGGAAAATATCAACGAACGGATGGTATACGAAAATCTTGCCAAAATTGACGAGATCCGGGACAGGGTTCCTCTGGAAGTGTTTCAGATTGATGCGGGCTGGGCACCCGGTAACCACAATGGAGAGCCATACCCGGAACTGTTTCCCAAGGGCATGAAATTTTATGCAGACCTGATTCGTGAGCATGGTATGATTCCTGGAATCTGGCTGAAACCCTTTGACTTTTGTGTGGAAGATGATACTGTGAAAGAACATCCCGACTGGTTTGTGAAAACCACGGAAGGGGAACTGGCGCTGTTTCACAATTGTGCCATGCTGGATGTGACGCATCCGGAGGCTAAGGAATATGTGCGCCGGCTCTACCACAAAATCACCTATGACTGGGGATACCGGTATCTGAAAATCGACATTGTCAGTGAATTCATGACAGTGGGGGTCTACCATGATCCGGAGGCTGGTGCGCTGCAGAACGTGCGGGAATATTTCCGTCTGGTGCGGGAAGCCAGTCACCCTGACACCTACATTCTTGGCTGCACCTGCCCGTTGTTTGAAGTTGCGGAGTTTGTCGACGGAATGCGGGTAGCGGTAGATATTTTTGAACGGTGGGAGTCGCTGATGAAAGAGTTTAACCTGATTTTTAAGCGTTATTATATGAATGGAAATTTGTTTATCAGCGACCCGGATTGCCTGATGATTCGCAAAAAGGAAAATGAAGATGCGGACTGCCGCCGCTATTGTTCCCGAACTGACGATGAAATCCGTACGTTCCTGACCGCCATCTATGCGGCGGGCGGCGGACTGTTTTTGTCGGATAAACTGCCATTGATGAATGAAGCCCAGATTGACCAGTATGCTCGTCTTTTCCCGGTAGATCACCGTGTGGGCCGGCCGCTGGATCTGATGGAATCGTACATTCCAGGTATTCTGGATCTGGGATATCAGGGGGATGTCCGTACGGTCGCTTTCATCAACTGGGGGGAGAGGGAACGCAGCTTTCATATTGAACTGACAGGTGCCCACAATGCGACAGAGCACTGGACGGATGAAGTGCTTGGACAATATGACGGGGCTTATGAAGTCACTCTGCAGCCTCATTGCTCCACGCTTGTTCATTTTGAGAGAGCATAGTAAGACAAAATCCAGGTATCAAAATCCCCGGAAGGAATTTTGATACCTGGATTTTATGATTGCATATTTTATAAATATTAGAGTTCTTCTGCAGTAATTTTTACAATTTCACGGATGACTTGTGTTGCAGTCTTCATTCCTTCGATGGTAATATGCTCATAAGGGCCATGGAATCCGTAACCGCCGGTTCCAAGATTCGGGCAGGGAAGACCCATGAAGCTTAAACGTGCGCCATCGGTACCGCCGCGAACCGGGCAGGAAATGGGTTCCAGGCCTACGTTAGAGATTGCCTTTTTGGCGATTTCTACAGTGTAAGGATGCTTTTCTATGATTTCAAGCATGTTGGAGTAGGAATCGGTAATCGTAAGATAAACTGTACCAGCCCCATATTTTTCATTCATTTCGTCTTCCAGAGTACGGAGTTTCTTTAAACGGGCTTCAAAAATGGTTTTGTCATGGTCGCGGACAATATAAGAGAGAGAAGCAGAAGCCACGTCTCCATGCATGTCTGTCAAATGGTAAAATCCCTCTCTTCCCTCTGTATGGGCAGGGGTCTCTTCCGGTGGCAGCAATGACTGAATTTCACAAGCCACCAGAGCAGCATTTACCATGATATCTTTTGCCTCGCCGGGGTGAACGTTCACACCCTTGATGGAAAAACGTGCACTGGCAGCATTAAAGTTTTCATAAGCAACTTCACCTTCATAAGCGCCATCTAAGGTGTATGCAAAATCTGCTTTAAAGTAATTCAAATCAAACAAATCTGCACCGCAGCCCACTTCTTCATCCGGAGTGAAGCCTACCCAGATGTCACCGTGAGGCTGACCGGAGGTGATGATTTCTTCCAGTGCTGTCATGATTTCTGCAATGCCTGCTTTATCATCTGCGCCAAGCAGTGTGGTGCCGTCTGTTGTGATCAGTGTGCGTCCCTTTAAATCTTTCAGGCTTGGAAAATCTGATACTTTTAGATATTCTCCGCTTTCTCTCAGTAAAACATCTTCGCCATCGTAATTTTGGATGATCTGTGGTTTTACCATTTCTCCGGAAAAATCAGGAGAAGTATCCATGTGGGAGATGAAACCAACTACTTTTTTATCCTCATGGCCCGGTGTTGCCGGGAGCAGGCCGTATACATAGCAGTGATCTGTCAGGACAACTTTTTCCAGACCAAGATCCTTTAATTCTGTTTCTAACACCTTTCCTAATTCAAATTGCCGGTCAGTGGAAGGGATTCTGACTGTACCGTTTGTGATGTTTCCCTGATCTGAGGTGGTCCAATAGGAAACATATTTTAAAAATCGTTGTTCAACGTGCATATAATCCTCCTTGTTTTTGTTCTTGTTTCTAAAGTAACCGGGCAATTTCTTTTTTGATGCGCATAGCCATGCGGTAAAAGCCCAAGTCATTCGGATGTGTTCCGTCCACAGTACAGGAATCCCAATCGTCTCCATCAAAAAGCTCGGCACCGTCAATAAAATACACGTTTTTATCGCCTTCGGCCAGGGCAGTCTGGTAGGTTTCCCTTATCACGTTACGGCGAGGCTCCCATCCTTTCGGGTCCAGAAGGATATTCGGTGCTGAGAGAAATATAATTGGAAGCTCCGGCTGCTTTGCACGGATGGTGCGATAAAGCGGTAAGTGCGTTTTCTTAAGATATTCGGCATCCGGCGCATTATGGTCATAATCACACACAAAGATGCTCATTTCAAGTCCCGCAAGGTATTGCACCATGGGATCCTCAGCCTTACCGCTGCCCGAAAATCCAAGGTTAATATAGTCTGTATCAAGGCTGCGGGAAATAATAGCCTGATAGCTGTTGCCGGGACGGGATGCACAGCCTCCCTGTGTAATGGAGGAACCGTAATAAACGACAGGAACAGGGTGAGCATAGGGCGCAGGCTCCAAAATCACGGCATCTTTTTTTAGGGCTATATAAAGTTCCTTAATCCCATCATAAAGAGGAAAATGGATGGTATAGTCTGCCAATGCACCATCTGTGTAAGAGGGGGAAGAGTAACCCGCATGCATACCCATGGGTGGAATAAAGGTGTGATAATATTTTTCTGAACTTTCCCCATCTTTTTTTCGGTATAAGTCAAGTCCGGACTGGCCTGTAAGTGGTATGTGCGGCATAAGGCCGGTATTTTCCATTACAGCGTGGATTCCGATAAAGTCAGAATTTGTGCGAAAACGTACACGCCCGCCTGCGGTATTGAAGTTAAGCTGTGCAACCCCATCTGAAACCTGGTCAGCAATAGTTCGTGGCATACGTGTATAACATCCACACTGTTCATTGTAGGTGACTCCGTATAAGACAAAGGGGGCCTGTCTAATGTTTAACCAGATAATGTTCGGCTCAGTAATTTCTGTGTTGACAATAAGATTATGGTCGATTTCCTCAATTTTCATGATAATTTTTTATTCCTTTCCGTATCTTTCGTCTTTGATAGAATCGGCTGGTTCAGCGAGCCTATGATTGTTACATATAAAATACCACAGTTCTGAAAAAAAATGAACTTTTTTTTAAAAAATTGTTGCAATTTTTAAATTCGTGTTATATAATAACATTTGTCTTCACGAGAGATAAAGATTTGCGCGATTAGCTCAGTTGGTAGAGCACCTGACTCTTAATCAGGGTGTCCAGGGTTCGAGCCCCTGATCGCGCATCAAAGGTACCGATTTTGCAGAATGGACTGCGGGGTTGGTGCTTTTTTTTGGTCTTTCAGTAAAAATGGATGATTAGAAATTAATAGGATTTATGGATTTATGGATATTCTCTCATTTTGTCGAAATGTGAAATGTTTTGTTGCAATAATGAAATGAGTGTGATATATTAAAAACACAAAGGGAAACCGGAAGCGGCTTACCCAGACACAGTTAACGAGTTACAATGTAACAGCCGTCATTAGTGCGAATAATGGCGGCTTATTTTCTACCCTTGAAAATCTGATGACACAGACCAATAAGGGCAACAATGAATATACAAAATTGGAGTAAATCCGCATATGTAACCATTGGCAACCCTCCTTTCTTTCGTCTGGAGGGTATTCCCTCCGAAGAGAGTAAACCGCCTCGCTTTGATTTCCCTATAAAAAGAATATCTGTTTTGCAATTAAGAATCAACAGAAATTAAATTTTTCTACATTTTCTACAAAAATAGGCCTCAAAAATTCACCGCTTATCGTGACGCAATCAATTTACAAATGGGATTCCCCAGTGAAGAAAATTTTTCTTCGTATTCTGTCATCACATTCCCCTCATTTAGAATAGGATCATGATGCAAGTCCCGTGTACTGGCATCCAAATGCCATCCGGCTTCCGGAACCTCTTCCAGAGAAAAAGTAAACAGATTCTGATTATCCGTCTTAAATTCAATGCGGCCATTTTGCGCGAGAACCTGGTCATAGCGGGCAAAAAACTCCCGGGAAGTAAGCCTGCGTTTTGCATGTCGATCCTTGGGCCAGGGATCTGAAAAGTTCAGATAAATACGCGAAACCTCTTCCGGTGCAAAAACCTCAGCAATATCCGCGGCATCCATACAAATAAATTTCAAATTGGGCAGGGGATTAAGTTCCATTTTTTGCAGCGCGCGCAGCAGCACGCTGGAATAGCGCTCAATGCCGATATAGTTAATATCCGGATTGGCGGTGGCCATATCCATCATAAAACGTCCCTTTCCCATACCAATTTCAATGTGAAGGGGCTGCCGGGAGGGGAACAACTCCTGCCAGTTTCCCTTGTGTGTTTCCGGGTCCTTCACACAGTATGTGCTGTTTGCAATGGCCTCATCGGCGCCTGGTATATTTCGTAATCTCATTGATATCAACCGTACCTTTCTTCTTTGCGTGGATATATAGATCATTTTATAATAATTTTGTGGATAAAAAAAGTGTTTTTGCAATAAAAGTTGTTGCATGTATTTTTTCCAAACAGTATACTGATACTAGATGTATAAAAAAATAGATTGCCGTAGAAAAATGGGAGCTTATTTTGTCGAAGCGGCAGGAAAATGTGAATAAGTATGCGGAAAGTGTAAGATTTCTGTAATCATTTTGCTGTTTGAACTGTTACAGATTCAAGGTTCCGCTTCAATAGATAAGAGATGGGGTTATAAAATGCACAGAAAAAGAAATTGGAAAAAAGTACTTTGCCTGATATTAAGCCTGTTTTGTTTATTACAGATAAATCCAATAGAAGCGTTGGCGTCAGAATACTGGCCGGATGGTCCGGAAACGAATTCTCCGGCTGTTATATTGATGGAATTATCCACCGGCACGATTCTTTATGAGAAAAATAGCGAAGAGGCTCATTATCCCGCCAGCATTACAAAGATTTTGACCACACTGGTGGCACTGGAAAATTCCAGGATGGATGAGGTAGTAACCTTTTCGAATCGGGCAATTGATGAAACTCACGGTTCCGGAATCGCGCGGGATTACGGGGAGCAGATGACCATGGAGCAGTGCCTTTACGCTGTTATGCTGGAGTCCGCAAATGAGTGTGCTTTTGCAGTAGCAGAGCACGTGGGCGGAACCATGGAAGCCTTTGTGGATATGATGAATGCCAAGGCAAAGGAGATCGGATGTGTCAACACCCATTTTGCAAATCCCCATGGTCTTCATGACGATGAGCATTATACCTGTGCCTACGACATGGCTCTGATCGCCCAGGCTGCTTATGAAAATGAGACCTTTCGCATTATTACGGGAACAAAAAGATATACGATTCCACCGACCAATAAGCATGATGTGGATACAATTCTTCGCAATCACCACGACATGCTGGTAACTTACCGTTCGGCGAACAAGAAGTATCTTTATGAATATTGCGTGGGTGGAAAGACCGGATATACAGATGCAGCCCAAAATACTCTGGTGACCTACGCGGAAAAAGATGGGATGACCCTTGTCTGTGTCGTGATGAATACCCAGTCGCCAAGTCAGTTTACCGACACTCGCAGTCTTTTTGATTTTGCTTTTGATAATTTTCAGCTGGTCAATATTGCAGGGAATGAGACAAGATATGATAGTGTAGATTCCGGAGAGACCGGGGAGTTGGGCAGTGTTAATGCTTTTGTGGACATTAATAAAAACGCAAATATTGTGCTGCCCAAAACAGCGGAGTTTTCGGATACGGTTTCCCAAGTGGTATATGATCAGGTCAGTGAGGATGTAGTGGGAACCATTTCCTATACTTATGCAGGACGCAGTGTAGGTAGCGCCAATGTGGAAAGAACCGGCGTGGAGATAGAAACATTTATTTTTGACAATCAGAAGGAAGACGTTGTGGAGACAACCGTGGAGACGGATGAAGAAATACGAACGATAGAAATCAAACCGTTTCATATTGTACTGGTGGTGCTGGGAGCAGTACTTCTATGTGTGCTTATTTTTGTTATGAAACGTTTTATGGAAAACTTTTACATCATCCGCCATAACCTGGAGGTACGCAGGCATCGGAGGGAGCAATATCGTATTAGAAAGAGGAGAATAAAGCGTCGCAGGCGCAGAAGATAGTTCCACATTTTGTGAGAGCAAGCCAACGGGGGTCTCAGAGACTGTTTTTATCATTCCAGACCCCTGAAAGAATAAAAAAAGAAAGAACCCCCTGAAGAAAAAGCAGCAAATTATGTCTAAGATAACTCTCTAATATAATTATGAAGAAATTCAAGAAAATTTTTCGGTTTGCCGAGCTCAAAAACCGGAATGCCAGTTTCTGATTCATAGGGAAAATCAGAAAGAATGGCAATTAATTCTTTCTCATTACAGGTTGGTGTTTCAGACCAGCCTTTTTTCAGTACTTCTACTTTATTCTGAGCCGATACGTAATCTGTGCCGGTGTATTCCACCAGAATCAAATCCGAATCTGTGAAGGTAGCAGCAAGATTTTCCATATGAGAGGGAATCTTCATATTGTGAATAAGAAGATTGTGATCCTCCTGGGTTAAAAGGAGGACACTCCATTTGTCCCTTTTTGCCAAGGCATACAGTGAGAACAGAAAAGGCGTGAGGTTGGTCCCGGGCCTTGAAATCAGTGAAATCACCGGAGCCGGGCGGGAGAACAGGTTCTCATTGTCGCTGAAATATTTTACCAGAGCATCCCCGGAGTCCGGATGGTGAATGCCGCTTAATATATGTAGTGCGTGATAATAATCCTCTCTTGTGTCCAGGTTGTAAAACTGGACGTCGATGGGCAGGGGAGCGATCTCTCGAATTGCATTTTCTGTTATGTACTTGGTATTGCATTTTTCACGTAGGGAGCGGAAGGTAAACTGACGAAGCAGCAGGCATTTTCCGATGTTTGTGATGCAGGATTTGGAATAGGCAGCGGTGGCTGTTTCCAGGTAACCGGCTTTTCCGCGGATGGTGCAGATGTCGGCATCGTCCATGGCATCAAGCAGTGCAATGCCGGTTTGCGGTTCCAGGAATGGGGTGTCCACAGACATAAAAAAGGCCCGTTCCTCATTGATCATGGAAAGCCCGGAAAAGATACCGGACATGGGGCCGGCATTACTGTAAATATCAGGGATTTCCGTCACGGGGAGATGCAAATGGGCATAGTCCCCTTTTTTCTTTACAGAAAGATATATTTTGGGAAAGTAGGGACTGAATTTTTGCACCAGATATTCAATTAAACAGCAGTCACCAAAAGGGAGCAGGGCTTTATCGCTGCCCATGCGGGTGCTGTTTCCGCCGCAAAGAATGACAAGTGCATAATCCATGGTAAGCCTCCTGACTAAAAAATAAAATCTTATATCATAATTTCTGATGAGTTTCTCATATACCAATCACTAATGATATAAAAAATAAAGGAATCATTCGTAATTGTGCCGTTAGTATACCATATTTTTAGGGGTATATACAAATCATCTTTTATGAAATATATCATCTTTTTTGAAAAACTCTTTTTTGAAAAACTTTTTGAAAAGCGTTACTGTTCACTCCGTTTCAGTAACCTGCATCCAGCCATTAGAAACCGCTTCGCGATGGGGCTGGATGCCTGCATGCATGTTCCACGTGTTCTCACGCCCTTAATCGCGAGTAAACTCGCGAGGTAAATGCTAAGGGCTGTCTGACCTGTTACCAATTAGTACAAATTTTGTAAGGAATGCCTTGCGTACTGTGAGTGAAATATGATAAAGTATATGTGCGTATTATTTGAT
The DNA here is from genome assembly GCA_017621905.1 of Roseburia sp. Classification (GTDB taxonomy): domain Bacteria; phylum Bacillota; class Clostridia; order Lachnospirales; family Lachnospiraceae; genus Roseburia. The sequence continues at coordinate 684 of JAGASC010000127.1, read as the reverse complement.
AAAAGGACAAAAATAAACCTGCGTATTATTTGAAAAGATATGTCCATACATTATAAAAACAACAGTAAGAGGTGCACGCATGGTATTAAAACGTAAAATATACGACAAATTATTAGAATGGAAAAAAACAACCAATGGCGAAAAAGCCTTATTGATTGAGGGCGCAAGGCGTATAGGAAAATCAACCATTGTGGAAGAATTCGGGAAAACAGAATATAAAAGTTATCTGATGATTGATTTTAACGACGTCAGTGAAGCGGTAACAGATGCATTTCAAAATTACCTGAATGATTTAGACACCTTTTTCTTAATTTTGTCAACGGAATACAGGGTACAATTACATGAGCGGGGCACACTTATTATTTTTGATGAAATACAGCGATTTCCAAAAGCAAGGCAGTCCATCAAAAAGCTGGTAAAGGATGGGCGCTATGATTATATAGAAACGGGATCTCTGATTTCGGTAAAAGAAAGCGTCAAGGACATTACCATTCCATCAGAGGAAAGAAAAATTAAGATGTATCCGCTGGATTTTGAAGAATTCTGTATGGCTTTAGGGGAGGCGCAAATGGTGTCATACATCAAAGAATGCTTTGAAAAACAGGTGCCGCTGGAGGAAAAGCTACACCATAAAGCCATGCTTTTGTTCCGCCAATTTCTGATTGTCGGCGGTATGCCGCAAAG
>JAGASC010000126.1 GCA_017621905.1 Roseburia sp. | reverse complement strand
GTCTCGAATGGAACACATATCCCTTCGAAGCGGACACAGCCAATAACACACCACCTATAAATTTACAATACAACTTCCAAAGGAGGCACAATAATATGAAAATTGCAAAATCCACCCCCTTCGAGGGCAAACCCATCATCACCATGCCGTCAGTCTACGGCGCCTGCACCGGCAAAGAAATCATCTGCAGAATCCCGGTAATCGGAAAACGCCCAATCAAAATCACCGCCACCGGCTTACCCGAAACCCTGAAACTTGCAAACGGAATCATCACCGGAATTATCGCAAATGACTGCCAGTTTAAAGTTCAGATCACCGCAGAAAACGAACTCGGAAAGGCAGCAAAAGAAATCGAATTCAAAATCCATGAAGACACCATGCTTCTGACACCTCTCATGGGCTTTACCAGCTGGAACGCATTTGGCAGTGCCGTATCCCAGCAAAAAATGGAAGACACAGCGGAAACCATACTGGAAAAGGGAATCGCAGATTACGGATACCGCTACGTCAATATCGACTCAGGCTGGCAGAAAGAATACGGCGGAGAGTTCGATGCCATAATGCCGAATGAAAAATTCCCGGATATGCAGGGCTATTGCGAAAAAATGCATGCTGCCGGCTTAAAATGCGGCATCTATTCCACTCCAATGCTGAAAGCCTGGGGCTGTCCGGAAGAACTTCCGTTCATACCCGGATGTACAAGAGGAGAGCCCAACATCCTATATACCTGTAACAATGACGGCATTGGAATGGAGCGCCTGGAAGAAAACAATGTGAGACAATGGGAAAAATGGGGCTTCGATTATCTGAAATACGACTGGGCACCCTGCGATCCGGTCAACGCAGATTATATGAAGAAAGCACTTTTAAAAGCAAACCGCGAAATTGCTTTCTGTGTCACCGTTGATGCCGACATGTGCTACCAGCGATACTGGAAAAAATATTGCTGCTCCTGGCGCCGCAACAGAGACTCCGTTGACAAGTGGTATAATTTGAAAAACTATCTCTGCCCATCGGACGGATGCAGAATCGAGTGGTGGAAAGAAGCGGTGTCCCAGGGACATTTTTATGATTTGGATATGCTGGAAATCGGAGCTATGACATGGAACGAGGGCAAATCACGCCTGACAGAGAATGAGGCAATTTTTGCATATACGCTGCGGGCATTTTTCCTTTCACCGATTCAGTTAAGCTGCGCAATTGATAAATTGACCGATTTTGAATTTGACCTGATCACCAATGAAGAAATCATAGCAATGAACCAGGATAGTCTGGCGGATTACCCGGATCTGCACAGCAAGGATGAAGCGGAAGAGATACTGGCATATAGAAGACAGCTGGAAAATGGAGACACTGTATTTGCAATATTTAACACATCGGAAGAAGAGAAGACACAAGTGTTAGATTTGGAGGAATTTACGGCAGTGCGAGATTTATGGACAAAAACGGATCTGGTGCCGGAAAAAGAATTCAAATGCACCGTTGAGCCACATTGTGTCATGGTGCTTCGCGCTTCCAGGTAATACCTGAATTATTTTCTTAAGGTCGGCACATTTGCCGGCCTTTCTGTGCGGTAAATGCAAAGACTTACAAAAGTGTTTTAACTAGTGCTTTTTGGAGGGAAAGGGAATGGAAATAACAATCACAAAAAAATATTTGATTTTTCCGGTGAACACAACTGCAAAAAATAAATTACTGAGCTTTTCGGCAGGAGAAAAGTCCGTGTATGAGTTCAATATAAAGCTGGATCATTTTGCCCCGGATTTTTATGCATACATAGATGTTTCCCGCTTTCAGGGCCTGACATTAAATCTTTCTGTCAAACCGGAAATGAAGATTTCTTACGAGGAATCCGATTACATGGAGATTCCGGATTTATATCAGGAACCGCTGCGTCCCCAGGTTCATTTTTCCACGAAAAACGGATGGATCAATGATCCAAACGGCCTGCTTTATCTTGACGGAGTTTACCATATGTTTTATCAGCATAATCCAGCGGGGAATCACTGGGATAATATGCATTGGGGCCACGCAGTAAGCAGTGATCTGATTCACTGGGAGGAAAAGGATATTGCTCTTTTCCTGGGGGAAAACGGAAACATTTTTTCCGGCAGTGCAATCCTGGACAAAAACAATTTGCTTGGACTTGCGAATGAAAACGGGCCTGCCGCTCTCTTATATTATACTGCCACCACCCACCCTTTTACACAGCGCATGGCATATTCGACGGATCATTTTAAGACGATTGAAGAATATGAGGGAAATCCGGTAATTCCCCATCTGGCTGGTGCAAACCGCGATCCAAAGGTAGTCTATTGCGAGGAACGGAACACATACATTATGGCACTGTATTTCATCGAGGATGAATATGGGTTGCTGTCCTCTGCGAACCTGACCGATTGGCATCTGTTCCAGAAAATCAGATTCCCGGGGGAAGCAGAATGTCCCGATATAATTCCCATGAAGGACAGCGACGGACGGAAGAAATGGGTTTTTATGGGCGCAAATGACAAATATATCGTTGGCGAGTTTTTGGACGGAAAATTTACCGCGACGCAGGATGCCATGTGTTTGCATTACGGCACATCCGCGTATGCCGGACAGACCTTCAGCAATCTGCCGGATGGCAGAGTCGTGCGCGTGGTCTGGGACAGATGGAACTGTCAGGCTTCAAGATTCAACGGGCAGATGGGAATTCCTATGGAACTTACCCTAAAGGAAAGTAACGGTACTTATTACCTGTGTGCAAACCCTGTAAAAGAAATTGAATCGATTTACAGCAGCCAGGTAACCCTTGATAATAGGAAAGTGTCCGCTGACATGGAGCAATGTATCGCATTAGAAGATAAGCCATATCTATTGAAAATGAAAGGGGTTTATGCAAAGAATGTTATTTTGAATTTTCAGATTTTTGGCTGTGACTTTTCCGTAGATTTTACAAAAAATCAGCTTATGCTGGGAGATAAGCAGATGCCTGTTTCTATCAGCCAAAACAATTTTGATTTGACGCTTTTGATTGACAGATGCAGCATGGAAATCTTTGCGGACGGAGGGAAAGCTTACATAGCATCTGTGGAAGAATATACGGTATGCGACCGCAACCTTCCCTGGTTAAAGATTTCTTCCAATGTAGAGTATTGTTTTGAAAATATTACCTTGTATTCGTTGGATTCGATATGGGGTGAGAAAGCGACCGGGTAAGATGAAAGTCTTACCCGGTCTTCTTGCGATAATAAATTTTTTGCTGTATTATAATAATAAGAATTGAGAAAGGGGTAAGTGTATGAAGCGATTATGGTTTGACAGACCGGCCGACAATTGGAATGAGGCATGGCCCATCGGAAACGGCCGATTGGGAGCGATGGTATCCGGAGGAATTTACAGAGAAACATTGCAGATAAATCAGGACAGCATGTATTATGGAGGTCCCAGGAACCGCGTGAATCCGGATGCAAAGGAAAACTTAGATAAAGTCAGGTCTTTGCTGTTGGAGGGACGCATTCCGGAGGCGGAAGAATTGCTGCGCTATGCGTTTTCGGGAACGCCGCAGAGCCAGGGACCATATCAGTCCCTGGGAACGGTTGAATTGGTATATCATATAGAAGAAACAGAACAAGAATCAAAGAAAAAAACATCCTGTGATGCAGCGAAAGCAGAGTCTTATTGCCGCGAACTGGATATGGAGCAGGGCATTGTCAGGGAAAGCTATTTGCTTGGCGGCTGCCGTATTGCCAAAGAATATTTCGCTTCTTACCCCAATGGTGTGATTGCCATTGATATTGATGTTGAGTCAGAAGCAAAGGGGATAAAGATTTCACTGGAGGCAGTATTGGCGAGAGTATCCGGTGGACAATATTATTGTGACCGTACCGGGAGGCTGGATGCATGCAGCATATTTATGGAGGGCGTGCAGGGAGCGGGTGGAATTTCCTGGTGCGTAGGATTGAGAGCACAGGCCCGGGAAGGGAACATCCGTGTCTGTGGGGAGCATCTGCTTGTAAAGGGTGCAAAAAGGATTACGCTGTATCTCGGATGCGAAACCTCTTTTTATGAAAAAGACTGGAAACGGGTATTGGCAGAAAAACTGGACCGAGCCGCCGCAATGGGATATGAAGCCATGAAGGAGGCGCATGTAAGGGACTATCGTCAGTTATTTGATAGAGTGAGTCTGGTACTTGAAACGGAAACGGATGAAATCTACAATGAGAATGTTGCGTTCCCGCCGGTGGATCAGGTGTTCCGGGCCAGAGATTTTCAGGATTCCTTTGTACCTCTTTACTTCCAATATGGGCGATATCTTATGATTTCGGGAAGCCGTCCGGGAAGTTTGCCGCTGAATTTGCAGGGCATATGGAATGATAGTTTTGAGCCTCCCTGGGGATGCAGATATACCATAAACATCAATACAGAGATGAACTATTGGCCCGCCGAAACATGCAGCCTGCCGGAATGTCACATGCCGTTATTTGATCACTTGCTTAGAATGTGGGAAAATGGCAAAAAAGTTGCGCAGGAAATGTACGGCTGCCGTGGATTTGTTGCCCATCACAATACGGATCTGTGGGGAGATTGCGCGCCACAGGATATTTGGATTCCCAGTACTTACTGGGTGATGGGAGCGGCATGGCTGTCTACCCATATCTGGCAGCATTATTTTTATACGCAGGATGAAGCATTTTTGCGGAAGTTTTATCCGGTTATGAAGGATGCAGTATTATTTTTCCATGATTTTCTGATCGAGGTAGATGGAAAACTCATGACATGCCCGTCGATTTCACCGGAGAATACCTATATTTTGCAAAGTGGTGTGAAAGGCTGTAACGGGGTGGGAGCTGCCATGGATTCTGAGATTCTGCGGGATTTGATGGAAGGATTTCTGAGGGCTTCCAAGGTGTTAGAGATTCGGGATGATGTGACAGAGCAGACCCGGGAAATTTTGCGCAAATTGCCGGAACTGCAAATCGGCAAACACGGTCAGATTATGGAGTGGCGCGAAGATTATGAGGAGGAAGAACCCGGACATCGCCATATTTCGCAGCTGTATGCATTGCATCCCTCCCACCAGATTACCGCAGACAGGACACCGGCATTGGCGGAAGCTGCGCGAAGAACCCTGGAACGCCGGCTGCAATACGGCGGCGGACATACCGGCTGGAGCTGTGCATGGATTGTGAATTTCTATGCAAGACTTGGGGACGGCGACAAGGCGTTGGAGAGTCTGGAGCGGTTATGGGAGAAATCTACATTTTTTAATCTGATGGACAATCATCCCATGGCGGGAGGTTTTTTGTTTCAGATAGACGGGAACATGGGTGCAACAGCTGCGATTGTGGAGCTTTTGGTGCAAAGCGATGAGGACAGAGTGATACTTATGCCTGCGCTGCCCGGAAAGTGGAAGAAAGGAAGGCTTACGGGAGTGTCGATAGGAAAGGGCGTAAAGATGGATCTGGAGTGGCAGGACGGAAAGGTGAGCGGCTGTTATTTGCGTGCGGCGTGTGACAGGGAAATTGTTATGGTGTATGGACAGCAGAGAAAAACAGTGCATGTAACCGCAGGGAAGTGCTGCGAGGTGAACTTTTTCTCGTGATGATGACAAAAACACATCGTAACTGTTCAGTACCTCTTTTTTTGAATTAAAGTTGGCAAAAATGCTCAAAACCACGGAAACAGAATTGACAATAACTGGCGAATTCGGTAAAATAGAACAGACAATCGAGCAAAAAAACTGGGTGCAATTTTGGGGCCCAGTTTTTAATCGTAAAGAAACGGTAACTATTCCGTATGATCATAGTCAATATTCTGTTACACATCCCACCGGCAGGGAAAGAAAGGCGGTTACATATGATTTC
>JAGASC010000125.1 GCA_017621905.1 Roseburia sp. | reverse complement strand
CTTTTCTTCCTTTCCTTTCTGACCGGAAAGCAGCGTCTTCACCTTGAGACTTCCACCTGTCACTTTCAGGTAAGTCAGACGACTTCCCTGGTTATCTCTCGCTATTTTAAATACTTTGGCGCCGAAGGTTTCCGGATACTGTGGCTGCAGTGTATAAGTGTCCAGTCCCTGCAGTAATTCCTCCACACCCAGCATTTTTAACGCGGACCCAAAATAGCAGGGAAAGAGAGTTCTTTCACGGATCAGCCGTCTTGTTTCCTCAATGTCCACCCTTCCCTGTTCCAGATACTGTTCCAATGCCGTTTCACTGCACATGGCAATGGCATCGTAAAATTCATCCGAGCCCTCCGCCGTAAAATCTACACAGTTTTCATGCAGCTGCTCCTTTAATTCCGCTAAAAGCTGCTCTTTGTCTGTGCCGTTTTGATCCATTTTATTGACAAAAAGAAAGGTAGGGATCCGATAACGCGCAAGCAGCCTCCACAAGGTTTTCGTATGCCCCTGCACACCGTCCGCACCACTAATGATCAAAATCGCATAATCCAGCACCTGCAGAGTCCGCTCCATCTCCGCGGAAAAATCCACATGTCCCGGCGTATCCAGCAATGTGACTGTCATATCCGGCATGCGAAGCACCGCCTGTTTCGAAAAAATCGTGATCCCTCTGGCCCGCTCCAGCGCATGGGTATCCAGAAATGCATCCCCGTTGTCCACCCGGCCAGCTTTTCGGATATTTCCGCTGAGGTAAAGCATGGCTTCAGATAAAGTTGTCTTACCTGCATCCACATGGGCCAACAGACCAGCACTTATATACTTCTTCCCTTTTTTTGTTTCCTGTTCGCCCATAAAAAACCTCCTTTTGTGGCCGCATACTGCGTTTATTTTATCACAAGAGGAGGTATTCGTCGAGATGTCACATTGGATTTACAACCCGATTTTTCGGTATCGATTCATACAGGCAAATATTTCCTGCCGTCTTGGCATTGCAAGCCCGCAGGGCAGATAGCTGCTCTCACATATCGCAGCCAGTCCTTTTTCTGCCAATATTTTTTCCAGTATGTCCACCGATTCGGTCAGCGTCCGCTTTCCGTCAAAAATATGGCATTCGGCATATTTCAGCAGATACGCCAGAGCAGACAGCTGCTCACTGTCCACCAGCAGCTCCATATAACGCACATCTATCGTGTCATGGTTGATGGAAATCCCATCCAGTCCCATGGTCTTTATCTTCATGCGGGCATCCTCCCGGAATGCCCGATCCGGCCGAACGCAGCGATTGAATCGCAGGCTTGTGTCTTTTTGCGAGACAGCTTCCGTTCTTTTAGAAATCCCCATCTCTTTTGAGGCTTTTTTTGTAATCTCCGGTATCGGGAAACGCTCTGCTTCTTTTTTTGCAAATTCTGTGATTTCTACCGGCTGGTACTGGTTCATCTGAATGATACAATCTGCCTTGTGAAAATAAGATCCGGAGCTTCCTGCCACCAATACGGTAGAAATTCCGTATGTGTAAAACAGCTCTTCAATCCGGTCAATAAACGGTGTAATCGGCTCATCCGCCCGGTTCACCACCCGCTGCATCAGCTCGTCCCTTATCATAAAGTTGGTGGCACTGGTGTCCTCGTCAATCAAAAATGCTTTTGCGCCTGCCTCCATAGCCTCCACCACGTTTGCCGCCTGGGAGGTACTGCCGCTGGCGTCCTCCGTGCAAAAACCTACGGTATCCTTTCCGTTCGGAAGATTATTTACAAACATGGAAATATCCACTTTCCGGATACTTCTGCCGTCCTCAGCACGGATTTTCATGGCGGAAGCATCCGTAATCACATATTCCCTGCCATCGCCGGAAATATGATTGTAAACGCCCAACTCTAACGCTTTCAGCAGTGTGGATTTTCCGTGGTAGCCTCCGCCTACAATCAAAGTGATGCCTTCCCGGATTCCCATGCCGCGGATTGTTCCATAATGGGGTAATGTAAGCTCTACCTCCAGGGATGCAGGAGACTGGAATTTTACAGCCTCCTTCATGGGCCGTCCGGACACACCGGATTCCCGGGGCAAAATGGAGCCGTTTGCCACAAATGCCACCAGCTTTTTCTCCTTTAACTGCTCCCTGATATACTGCTGGTCCTCGGCCAGATCGGTTATCTTTTTTACTACCTTTGCGTCCAGTGCTCCGTAATACAGGGAACGGGCTGCCGCCTGGGGGAGAAAATCAAAGAAAATTTTTTCCAGCTCTCTGGCATTGATGGTACGACCGTTGGCCGGAAAACCAACCTCGAACCGGAGTACGATATCTCCGTTTTTTTCGTCTATCTGGCAGGCGGTGCGCTCTAGGACTTCCTGCCCGCATCTGCTGACGGACAAAAGGCCGCTTTTGCCGGAGCCTTTGGCCTGAAATGAGACTTTTTCCAATTCCCGTCCAAACTGGCGCAGCAGATAGTCTGCCAGGGCGATGCGGCGGCATTTTATCCGAATAAGCTCGGTCGGAAATTTTGCCTGACTTCCTTTGATGTGGACACTAACCTTGGAAGGAGATGCAAATGGGTCCCCCTGCACGTGGTCGATGGAAAGCACATAGTTTCGGAAATCGTAGCTTCCTTTGGTGTCCTTGTAGGCCGGATAGCCTTTATGGTCAATCCTCTGTAAAAGAGTTTTTAAATCTATTTGTGTTTGCATATTTTTTACCATCCTTCCTTTTCTTAAGTTTAAATGTTATCTCTCGTCAATTCTGACAGCAGTTCGGCCTTTCTGGTTCCAATCAAAAGCTGTTCGTTGTATTTTAAATAACGCTCGCTTGTGTGAGTGCTCAAAAACATGGCGGATTCTGCACCCAGTGTTAATTCGGTTACGAACACTACCATTTCCTCACCGTGTTCGAAGGCCTGCTCCATGAAATCAAAGGCGTATTCCAACGCTTCTGATGCTTTTGTTTCGGCTTGCTCTAATTTCGTCCGCTGGAGATCAAATCCTCCTTTTGCCGCCTGAAAATATTCTTTTGTCCGGACTATATCTCTGCCATCTTCACAGACAACCTCAGGCTTCGGTCGATTGGACTTAAGCATTCCAAGCAGCGCCCGCTGCCCCGCTTCCTCTCTGCGGGTGTAAAATCCAGCCCGTTTTGCAGCCTCTATCTCCGCTTCTTTTTTCTCCAAAAGTTCGTCATAACACCTTAACGCATCCTCTGCCGTATCCAGTGCGCTGCGATACTCTTTTAAAAAAGCATACCAGCCATCTGTCAAATATTTTTCTTCACTCACTTTGATAAACAGATTCCGCAATCCATCCAACAGCAGATTGACCACACTGAGTCTTTCATCAAAAGCTGCGGCATAAATCCTTGCGTAAACAGCCGATTTCACCTTGCCGGCCAGAATCTGTTCAATGCCATAGTCATCCTGATATTTCCGGTACAAGTCAAAGTAGGCTGCAGCGTCCTCCGCCACTTCCTCGTGATGTAAAAATTCCAGCACTACCGTCTCATCCACCGGCAGCCCCATCTCCTCATAGACCTCCATCAGATTGGACAAATCCTCCCAGCCTCTGGCGGTCACGAACTTCATGCCGTCCACGTCTGCCTCCACCCGGTAAAAATTCCGGGGCCGCAGCTCTAAGTAACTTAAAATCGCTCCATGGATATGCTGTGCTCTCGCATACTCCTTCCACACGGAAAAATCGGTCTCCACCGACATGTAGCGCACGCGGTCTAAGGTTACCATGTCAAAATCCCGGACGGACTTGTTGTATTCCGGCGGGTTTCCCGCCGCAACGATAATCCAGCCCTGTGGCACCGCCTGATTTCCAAAAGTTTTTCCCTGCAAAAACTGCAGCATGGTGGGAGCGAGGGTCTCTGAAACACAGTTGATTTCATCGATAAAGAGTATACCCTCCTTCTGGCCGCTGTCACGGATTTTCCGGTGGACGCTGGCGATGATTTCGCTCATGGTGTATTCGGTAACGGAATAGGTCTTTCCCTCAAAATTTTCCTCGCGGATAAAGGGAAGTCCCACTGCACTCTGCCTGGTGTGATGGGTGATGGTGTAGGACACCAGACCGATCTTACATTCCCTTGCAATCTGTTCCATAATCTGAGTCTTTCCAATGCCCGGAGGGCCCATGAGAAGTACCGGACGCTGACGAATCGCCGGAATTTTATATTCTCCTGCCGCATCTTTGGACAGATATGCCATAACTGTATTTTTTATTTCGTTTTTTGCCTGCTTTATGTTCATATTTTTTACTTGTAATTCCTTTCTATAGTGGTATAATACTAAATATAAGTTATCGCATGCCGCAGATCCGTTTTCAGAAATGGCACTGTTTCCGGACAGCGGTTCTTATTCTATCATTTATGGAAGCATAGCTCAGCCGGGATGAGCGTTCGCCTCACACGCGAAAGGTCAGGGGTTCGAGCCCCCTTGCTTCCATTTCTTTGGGGGTATAGCTCAGTTGGGAGAGCGACGCGTTCGCAACGCGTAGGTCATGGGTTCGAGTCCCACTATCTCCATTTTTTTATGCCCAAAAGCGCTTCTTTTTAAATACTTCTTTCTTTATTTATCTCTGCGTTGACTACCCTTTTATTTCTCTTCTAACTTGTTCATCCTTTTATAGTGAATCCCAATGCTTCGCATTCTTATATATTTCAACATATCCTGCTCCCATTCTATCTTAATTTTCTGTCACATCTGAACATTCTTTGTCATATATTAAAAGAAAAAAGGAGATTTTCTATGTATAATGAGCAATTCCCTTGCGAAAACCAAAAACATGTCCATGAACTGACCGGCAGTACCAAAGTCTTTCAGGAATGCCATGAGTGCCATAACCACAGATTCTGCACAGTTTCCGGAGAAGCCATATACACCAAAGACAAAAAAGACCATTTCCATGAGGTGAAATTTCATACTGACTTTTCCGATGATCACTTCCATGAGTTCTGTGGAAAAACCGGTGGCGCCATTGAAGTTGGTAATGGCAAGCACGTGCACTTCCTGAAAGATTTCACCGAAGAAGAAGACGGCCACAAGCATGAATTTCAGGTTGCAACATTAATTGACAGTCCGATCGACTTTAAATATAAATAACACCCAGAGTGCCCTGTTGTAACAGTTCAGATACCTCTTCACTGTTACGTGCATCCAGCCATTAAAAATCGCTTCGCGATAGGGCTGGATGCTTGCATGTTCCACGTTCTCTTACGCCCTTAGCAGTAAATGCTAAGGGCTGTCTGAACTGTTAGGTTCTGTTTCCTATCAGGGCACTTGTAAAAATTCTTCTTCCGAAAGCCTAAGCCGTATCGCCCAGGGCGGCACCACCGCGTCATCATAATCCTCCAAAAACAGAAACGCCGTCTTATATTCCGGCCGCAGTTTTGGATAAATTCCTTTCCCATCGGTAAAATAAAGCAATCCACACAGGTTTTTGAAAACGCCCTGCTCCAGCAGCTCATTCACATAGGTAAAGGCCGGTCTGAAATCCGTCCCTCCTCCTCCCAGCAGCTCGAAGCGCTCCAAAAGCTTATCAAGTCCCTGCTTTCCGTGAATTACAACATCAGAACACACCTTATTGTCACACTGCAAAATTCTTATCTTCGAATCCACGAAAAAACTGTTATTCTGATTCAAAATATCTACGGTTTCCCGCAGGAATCCCTTCACTAATTCTCCGCTGGTGGAATAGCTGGTATCAATGACAATCACGAATTCCTGTATTTTCTTCGTTTCCCTGCTTTCCAAAGGTTCAATCAGCGGCATATTCTGATATAGCTGCAATCCATAGGTATAATAATTCAAATCAAACTCGTCCGGATCCACGTGCATTTCCTCTCGCAGGACTGCAAATTTCTGCAAAAAGTCCCGGTAGCTGCGCCGGCTCTTTTCTGCCGCCAGCTGGGACGCGAACAATTCCTCCCCGTCCTTTGGCTCATCTCCCCGCTGCTCCTGCTCCATTTTCGTTTGTCTGGCAATTTTATTCCATTTTTTCTGACTGGCAGCCGCGGCCTGCTGTTTTGCCTCGGAGTCCTCCTGTTTTGGCCAGTAGCGATGATCGTCCGTAAAAAATTCCGGTTCCAGCTGACGGATTTTCTCCTCCGGATAATCCATGACCATCCGGTAAATCACTGCCGCGGAAATACTTATTCTTTGCCCGCGAAGCTCTTCATACATCTGCTGCCGCAGCCAGCTTAAAATGCGCTTCGTGCATGGCACCTGCATGCGGTCAATGGTGTACTCCACCGCGATATCGCAGGCCAGATTCCAAAGCCGCCGATCCCGCTTGCCGCCGATCCAGAGATGTCCGAAAATACAGTGCAGTATTGAATGCAGATAGGCCCGGTCCAAAAAGGGTGCATTCTGCCGAAATACACGAAGTACCTGCTCTGTGGAAAAATAAAGAAAGGTGCCATCCGTGGCAAATGTGTGGATCTGACTGTCCGGCTCCGGTGCCAGCGCAGAAAGGGCCACATCCATAAAACGCAGATCCAGATAGATTTCATTCCGGACAAATGCCAGTATTTTTTTTGATATTTCTACTTCCCATTCTTCCTGGGTCTGTATGTGTGCCACAGTCATACGCTCCTTTTCATTTTTATGTCCCGGCAAAATCTAATTCAGCGGTCTGCTCTGTTAAGGTTCGAAATCTGCTCAATTTACCTCTGATTGTAACTGTTTGGTACCTTCACAGTTACGCCCCCAAGCTTTTTCATCAACACGAAAAACATATTCTGCTACTAGAAATCTTCGAAAGAGTAACGGTCTGCTTGTCCCTTCATTGGAAAATACTGCTCTTTCAACCGAAGAAAATTTGCTGCACCCTCAGCCCACCCGGCTTTCGCTGCATACTGGACTCCATTTTCTAATATATCCTGTTCCAGCAAATGATTTTCACACAGGAATTCCATCTGTTCCATATCTCTTTTCTTTATCGCATCCCCACAGATTTCATCTGCATGCGCTTTGATATATTTTTCATATGCCAATCTTACTGCCGACCCCAAATCTATCGGATAGCGCAGTCGGTTCATGGCAAGACGGCACAGTGTTCCCACAGATTCCTCCACACAGGCTTTCGGGAAAATCTGGTCGTACTGCGCAAAGTCCGGAATACCGTTCTTAAAACTCTCTCTGGCCCGAAATCCTTCGCCTTCAATTTTTCTGCCAAAAATGTGGGCCGGTGTAATCTCGTCAAAACCTTCATAATAGTCTGGAAAGAGCAGAACCGCCTCCACACCATTTTTCCCTTGAAAAGTCACTTCCATATCAGAAGAAATCTGTGCTAAAATCTGTCGGATGCCACTCTTTTCCCGCGCGCCGCAGCGCAATGTAATCGCGTGCAGATTCCGGCAATTCATAAAGGCATCACTGCCCACATTCGTCATACCACTGCTCAACTCTAATGTTGTCAGCGCATTACAATTATAGAAGGCAAGATTCCCTATCTTCTTTACCGGATCCGGGAGTATGACCCGTTCCAGATAACTGCCGCAAATCTCCCGTGGCTCCGCAGAAAATGGCTTTCCTTTGTTCGTCCTTGTTTTCTCGTAATGCTCCGGCAAATGCGGGCGCTCTGCAAAGCAATAAGCGCCAATTTCAGTTACCTGCCTTCCCTCTATTTCCGCCGGCAGTTCTACCTCCGGCATCATTCCAAAAACCCGCAGCAGCCGTACTCCACCGTCAGCTGCAGGCTCCCAATAAAAATCATAATTCAACATTCAAGCTCCACTTTATCGCAACTATTTTTGGCCCATGTGACAGTTCAGATACCCTCACTGTTACTGTCCCATTACAGTTGCACTTGATCACATTTTGTCTGCCTGCATTATTTTAGCATTTTGCTGCTTGATTTTCAATTCATATGACCAATTTCTTTATACCACCAATTTCTTTATATCATTAATTTCTTCCTATCATTAATTTCTTCCTATCATCAATTTCTTCGTACCATCCTTCGTAATATGTATAGGCTTTTTTGTGTTCCCATGCCCCAGCAACATCGTTTTGCATTGCATTTTCTATATTATTTTCATTCAAAAAATGCCATACGGGGCATATACAAAATTTTTGTGCTTCCATGCCCCGGTAGCGTTGTTTTACACTGCATTCTCTATATTATTTTGCCTTAAAAAATGCCGTGCGGGGCATATACAAATTTTTTGTGCTTCTATGCCCCGTTTTTTGCCCGGTTGCGGGGCATAGGAAGACATTTTTTTCTATATGCCCCGTTAGTCTCAATGCGAGTCTATTTTAAGGCCTTTTTGCTGGCTTGCGGGGCATGGAGAAACAATTTTTTTCTATATGCCCCGGACGCTCAAAATCTCTGACATATCAATACGTTTCACGGCAAGTATATCTTTGAGCTATGTTTTGGTTCTAGCCAATCAACGATGTAAATGGCTGGGATGAAACAGCAACAGGGGCGTTCCCCCTTCTCAAAAAGGTAACGCCCCTGTCGGTTGATCTATATGATTGAGAAAATGGGTTATTTCTTCCACAAGCCATGTATATTGCAATGCTCGTATGCTGCCACAAGTTCATCCGTATCGCTCAATACGAAATCTGCCTCCGGTACCGCTCCCGGTTTCAAGTCCTTGATCTGATAACCTTCCTTCGTCTCAATGGCAATCCATTCAATGTGGTGCTCCTCCAACATCGGATGCAAAACTTCACCAATCTGCACATGTACAGTCGTCCCATCCACAGTAACCACCGGCACATGTTTCTCAGCAGCACCGTCTGTCATTCCGGGAACCAGCTCCTGCATCGGCAGACCACAGCAAATGGTGGGAACCCCAGTGTCCTTTACCATTGCGATAATTTTTCCGCATCTGCTGCATACATAATACTTCATCTCCATACTTTTTTACCTTCCTTTCCAAATTACTTGCAGTCTTAGATTTCATGGTCAAATTCAGCTGCAAAATATCTTTACAGCCCTAATGTAACACCTGATTTTTGGTATTTCAACAAATGTTAATATTTTCGCGCAGATACGATATTTTTCTTATCAGCTTATTAATAACTCTGTTTTTCGGATTCGTTCATGAACCAATCTGTGTCATTCCGCCCAGCAAAATACCGCTGTTTTCCTGATAAATCTGCGGAAACTGGGTCATAGGCAAAGGATTTTCCCCCTCTCCGGCCTCAATGGTATAACCCGGCCGGTTGTACTCCTGTATGAACCAGTCCTTATAACCTGCGTAACCGGATTCCGTCGGCGTCTCCTCCACCGCATAGCCGCTGACTTCCCCAAAATACAAAGCAATTTCGTAGGAATTCACCGGTTCATAATCCAGATACCGCCAGTAAATGACCCGCCCCTGGGTATGGTACGCCAGAATCAGGGGAAAATTATGTTCTCTGGTAAATTCATACACCGCCACGCTCTCCGGTGCCGTCAGCGGTGCTTCCCCCACGTAATCCCTGGGCGCAGGCGAAGTATACCCCTGGGCAGCCTTGATTGCCTTGGCATTTTCCCAGCCCGCAGGGAACTGGAGATTTAGGTCTATTCCATCAATGTTTGCCTTCCAGCCCGATGGAAAGGGAATCTGGGGATACTGCTCGGCAATCTGTCTTGCCTGTCTGTAGTAGCTTCCGTTCACCAGTAATCCATTTACCAGATCCACGCCGTCCGGATTCACCATTGGAACAAGAAATAACTGATAGGTATGGAACAAATCCCGGGCCGGCACACCGTATAGTTCTCCTCCTGTCTGATAGGCACTGGCATATTCCTCTGCAAATTTCAGCAGCACCGGCGTAGTGATGTTCTCATTGGCATGGAAGGAAGCATTGTAAAATACCTGCGTGTTCCCGTCCCCTATCGTAATGTAAGGAATCCGTTTTCCCATAACGGTATTGCCGATGCTTCCGGTCTCTAAGAATGGATAACGTATTTTTAGGCCATCCACCACCGCCTCATTTAAAAGCGATGTATAGGGCACCTGACCTGATACCAGCGGAAATGAAAAAATCTGTGTTTCTCCCGCGCTGTTTGTCTGGTAGCCCCGCAAATAAGGCATTAATCTGCGCCAGCCGGCATCATCTACTGCACAGGTCTGACTTTGCCCCGTAAATGCCTGATAGGCCCTGCAGGTCAGTTCTCCGAATCTTCCGTCTATCACCAAATCCTGCCCCGCCCGATTCTGTTCCTGCCTTGCGCGGTTCAATGCCAGCTGAAGATATGACACCAGGGTTCCTCTGTCGCCCAGATATAAATTTCTCATCCAAAATCCTTCCTACAAAAACTCTCTTCTATTTTATGCGTAAAATATCATTTTTTTCCGGATTTTTTCTTCTTTTATTCTTTCTCTTTCATCGTCAACGCCTTACTTGATTTTTTGGCCAATAAAGTGTATATTCTGTATCGATGATATTTGCTACTTTACAGTTATCTTTTGGAGGAATTCATTATGATTTACAACTATCATACTCATACCTATCATTGCAGGCATGCCAGCGGGACTCCCGAGGAATATATATTAAGAGCGATTGCCAATGGCATTAAATACATGGGATTTTCCGATCATATGCCCTTCCGTTTTCCAGACGGCTATGAATCCGGTTACCGTGTACCAACCGCTGAAACAGCAGCTTATTTTGAAGAATTAACATCCCTCAGGAAAAAATACGAGGATCAGATTGATATTAAAATTGGCTTTGAAATGGAATACTATCCCTCTTATTTTCAACAAATGCTGGAATATGCCGCTGCATCCGGAGCGGAATATTTAATTCTTGGTCAGCATTTCCTTTATGACGAATATCCAAATGGGGTTTATTCCAATAGTGGTTCCGAACTTAAGCCCAAGGACCTGCAGGAATATGTCTCCTGCGTAATTGCAGCAATCCAAAGTAAAGCTTTTACCTATATTGCGCATCCGGATCTGTTTTCTCCCACCTTGGACAGTGCTTTCTATCGGAAAGAAATGCGCAGGATATGCGCTGCCTCCAGGGACTGCAACGTTCCTCTGGAAATTAACTTTCTTGGTATACGTGACAACAGAAGCTATCCACACGAACCGTTCTGGGAACTTGCCGGGGAAGAACAGTCACCGGTTACCTTTGGATTCGATGCCCATGATGTCCCGAGTGCCTACGATGCTGCCTCACTGGAAAAAGCACATAAATTAGTGAAAAAATACAACCTCAACTACATTGGAATGCCGGAAATCATAAGCCTCCCACAGTAACCGGATTCTTTTCCCCAAACATCTTTCGGAGAGTTTTGCTTTGCAGGAAGAACTTTCACGCTTTCCCGTGGTAAGTTCTTTCCTGCGCTAAGTTCTTTCCTGTAAAACAAAAACTCAAATTGGCAAACTATCCCGAAGACAAAG
>JAGASC010000124.1 GCA_017621905.1 Roseburia sp. | reverse complement strand
GTTACTTTTAACAGTCTTGTTTTTTGCTTCTCTCCCTTTGGTGAAATTTCCTTTTCAGTGGATTGTTCCTCCTGAGCTGTCATAGACATGCGCTCTGTAGGAGATTTCCTTTCTCCCCTTAGCAGTTCGTCGCAGGTCACCCCAAAGATTTCTGCGATCACTGGGATCATAGAAAGATCCGGCGTCCCCTCATCTCTCTCCCAACGACTTACCGTCTTATCGGAAACACTCAGCCTTTCTGCAAGGTCCTTCTGTGTCATTCCGTTTGCTTTCCGCAAAGCGGTAATAAACTTTCCAATCGTTTTCTGTTCCATCTATTTGCTCCTTCCGTATTCGATAACTTATTGTTTGATTTATCTTAATTCTAAAGTTTTGCTACTGAGAATACCACCCAACAGACTTAGAATTACTCTTAAATATTGAGAATTTCTAATTTAGCTCATCGATTTACGAAAATATTACTTTTTATTCAACAACCATTCTGTTATAGCAAATGCTATGCATCCTAACGCATAACAAAATATATCTTTCCAGTCGAAGGTAGAACCTATAATAATTCCCATCACGGTTCCCTGTAAACCCAATTTTTCTGTCAATCCAAAACACTGTATACCTTCCACTACTGCAGAAAACAGAAATACCGGTATTGTCGGAGAGAAACGCGGAAGTATTACCCGGCAAAGGCAACATAATAATACTGTTACCAGCATATCACCCACATATGGTCGTATAAAATTATCCCGGATAAAAACACCGATAAATATCTCTAACAACAGCACCAGAAAAAAAGCTGCCAAATATCCAAGTCGTCGCTTCATAACACAATACTCACTTTACTTCGCATCCCGATAATTACCAATATCCTTTATCAGTTCCATAAGATCCAGTGCTGCAAACAGAATAAAAGCATACATTTTGTTAGGATCACTTTCATGAAAATAAATGATAAGTACAATGGAAATGATAAGGGCAACTGTACTGAAAATAATATAATTTCTATATTTCTTTGCTTCCTTATTGATCATCACGCCACCTCCTGATGCAACATACTTTTTTATTCTTCTAACAGGCACTCTGCCAACCTTCCGACCCATTCTTCCGGTTTATAGGATACTGTACCGGATGCATGCGTATAAAATCTGGCATGAAGGATCTTACTGCCTTTCCGTAAAATAACACTCGGATAATGCAATACGGAATTGTAAGCAATGACTTGATCCACCCCGTCTATCTTAAGTTCGAACAGTTCAAATTCTTTACTCTCCTTACCCTTCAACATGTATTCTCTCGCCATTCTCTTGGCTATCCAAGGAGCTTTTGTTTCATGATAAATTACTTCCAGACCTCCGGACAACACCCGTCCATCCGAATGTGTTACTTCGCCTACCTCATCCCATTCAAAGTTAACCGGTGACAACAAATCCGACCACTCACGGACCGTATTCATATTGCCCACTTTCATATTCATTAGTTTTCTCTCTCCACCAGGTAAAAAATCCTCCATGGTGGCAAACGGCATATCTTTTGAATACTCGGTCAGAGGTATATACTCTTCATAAATAATCTGATCCCCCATAAGTTTTAAGAATAGAAAAATGGCTGCTATATAAATACATCTTCTGATGATATTATTTGCATGGTACAGAGCAGTTCTCTTTTTCCAATTGTGCCCACTGCCCGTTTCCTCTCCGTTTATAACCTTTTTTCGCAAACGGATCAGTTTTGTTGATTCCACAATGGAATGAATGCTCATCCATAAACAAGCAATCATCACAAGCACCATAGGAATTGTTCCTACATGGATGACTGACAGCATAATCTTCCCTTTGAAAATCAACCATGGATAAAATAGACCGAAGAATATTCCGGAAAACAGATTATCCCTTTGCCTCTTTCTCATGGCGTTCATGGCCAGTGCCTGTACCTCCGGATCTGTATGAAGCTCTCTGGCTTCCATATCGGTAGTACAATATATATGAAACTCTCCACGTTTTGCAACATATTCCCAGCCATACGCCATACTTAACTCTATGGCCTCTTCATCCGGATCTCCATTGTTGTCTGACCACATTCCTGTACTGTTCTGAGCGGGCTGAAGGCGATACTTTACCTTCTGTGGTAATGTCTTTTCAAAAGTTGCAATTCCTGCAAAAAAACCGTCTTTCTGCAACAAAAATCCTTGCTTCGCCATATCAGATAGCCAGCATTCCATTCCACTTACATCATACTGAGGACAAGGGATCAGACGATGTATCAATTTCGGTTCTTTCCTCTCTTCCATATGCGCTCCTCCTACTATACATTCTGTTTTGCATTCAATGCATCCTGCACACAGGACTGTAATCGCTGTACCTCTTGCTCATAGGCATCCAGGCCTTTAGAAGTAATCTGATAAGTACGCTTGCTACCTTCTATTTCTACTTCTTTAATCCATTTCTCTTTCACAAATTTGCCAAGAATGGCATACAGCGTACCCGGTCCAATAAGAACCCTACCTTTTGTTCTTGTTTCTATGTATTTCGCAACTTCTATCCCGCACATAGGGCCGGTAACAAATGCCATCAGCACATAAAACATCGATTCCGTTAATATCTCCATCGCTTTTTTAGGCATCTGATATCACACTCCTTTTTGTATCGTTATACGATATCGTCTAACGATATTATAAATTAAAAAATAATCTTTGTCAATCTATGGGCATTTTGGCAATTAAAAAGGAAAACACCTATCCACCATTTTCCTCTATCCTATCCACATATCCACTTTTAATAATTAAGCTTCTGCAAACTTCCCTCATCAAATACGTACTCCGGTGTCACGAAAGGATATACAATATCCTCCTCATAATACCATGGGTCTGCCTCACTGGCAGGATTCTTCAGAATATGAAACTCCTGAGCAGGCATATATCCTTGTGCCAGCAGGAAGGCTCGCTTTCCCTCCTCGTTTTCACAGACATCTACTATCATTACCACATGTCCTGGGCTGCCGCCTTTTAAGAACACATCACCTACTTGCATTTCTTCTACGACTATAGGCTCCGCCTCTGCATCCATAGACAATGTTCCTGCATAGGAGAACACCATTCGCAGATATTTTACAAATGTCTCGTAAGAATCATCATAACCTGCGGACTGAACCCAAGACACCTGATTTCCATCCACTTTGATACGGTACCCATCCCGCCATTTTGTATAATCTGCTTCAAACCCATTGGTAAAATGAAAAGAAATCCTCTCCTCCTGTCCACTTGCCAAAAAGTATTCTGCATACATACGCATGATGGAATCTGCACACTGCTGTAAGTCTGCATCCTCTATGGGAAGTTCCATGACAGCCACATGAGCATCCTGATTCCACTTTTTGTTGCCGTCATACAAAAGGACCGGGCTGCCATCTTCTTTTACAGGAAAAGAACGAAGATATTCTAACAGACTCCCTTCCTCCGCTTCTGTTCGCTTATATCCTTTCGGTGCAAGAATTCGTGATTCTACAGTCATCCCATGTGGATCAAAGTAGGAGATTTCTTCTGCCACGTCCTCATCAGCAATCAATTCCATGCTGTCTTCCAACTCTGAGGTATCTTCTTCTGTGTCTATTACATTTACTTCTCCGGGTAACTGCTCAGCATCTACCAGCGGAGTGCCACTTTCTGCATCTGGCATCTCTTCCCGTCCACAGGCTGCAAACAACCATAAACCGGCCAAAAGGCAAACAATAGCATAAACATTTCTCATTCGATACCGCCTCCTTCACTAATCACTGCAGATCCGTATAGACCGTATGATGCTCAATATAATCTCCAAGCCGGGAGCTAAACATTCCCTTTTGCAGTTCCTCCCATGTTACCTGATTGTCATTGGTCAGTACATATCGGGAGTAGGTATCAAAAGTCGCATATGCAGTAGGAGCTTCACCAGTGTAATACATCAGGTATTGATAATTTTCGGTATATTCACGATTTCCCTCTTTCCATTTCAGAGTATAGCCGTCTCCATCAAAGGACAGATCAAACAAATATAAAGCCGGATAATCCTCTTTGTAGGCTTCATAATATTCTTCGCTACAGCTATCCGGATCCAGCGTATAGTACATTGCTATTTGCACAGATGCGGCATTCCCCTTATCGCCGGCTTTTACAAATGCTTCCCAGGTTTCCTGCCCGCTTGTCACATCCCCATCCTCATGAACCACATAACCACTCTCTACGGCCTTATCCAGTGCACCAGCTTCTGAACGCTTGGAGGGACTGTATTGGTACACATATTCATAGTCTTCCCCAGCCACAACAAGTACCGCCTGCCTCTCCGGGTATTCCTTTAGGGCATAAACCTTCCAATCCACATTTTCCGGATCTGCGGCTTCTGTGAAGCTATAAATCAGCTTATCCTTCGTCACACTGCCTATATCTGCATCCGTTCGTTCATAACGGTATGTCTGATTAT
>JAGASC010000123.1 GCA_017621905.1 Roseburia sp. | reverse complement strand
TGGAAATCTGATACCATGTTCGATCAGCATGTCCATATACGTGTACGAGGCACTGTTGAAATATCCGGAAAAGTATGGTGATTACGTTTTGAATGAAATAGAGTGTATCTGGGGCAAGATGCTGTCTGCCGGTGCGGATACCTTTTGGGAAACGGATTTGGGGGCAGACGATTTCGATATGGCAGGAAGTATGTGCCACGGCTGGTCGGCAGTTCCGGTGTACTTGTTTGGAAAATACTTTGTTGGAGCAAAATAATTACTGCTACGGGCGTAAGGAAAAGTGGAACATGCAAACATCCAGCCCCGATCTCTTTTGTCGAAGACAAACGAGATTTGCGAACGCGATTTTCATGGCTGGATGCACGTAACAGTGAAGGTATCTGAACTGTTACAGATTGTGAGAGAGGATAGAAAATACATAGTATAGAAAAACTTTTACTGTGTGTTTTCTATCCTCTTGTGTTTTGTACTATTATACCATGTGCTTCGCACACGGTATGTGGTATTGATGCGCACTACGCTGCGCTTCGGCGCGTGTAATGTCTATCTACATTATAACATGGCGGTGACTATATGCTTCCTTCGGCGGGGGAACTGTGGACAAGGTTTGAAAAGCAACGAATGATAACGGTTCTGAAAAATAAAAAAGGGTATTGACATATATGTACACTAGTGATATGGTTAATTACACAAGTAACTAACCAATAAACCAAAAAACGATGACTGAAACAAGAAGATAAGAAAGAGTATGAGAACAATCATACGGCTATAATTGTATCAGACAAGCAGCAATTACTCACCGTCATACGGCGGAGAAAGGAGCAAAATCGGTATATGAATGAAATCTTAACCCAGGAAAAGTCCATCTACCTGCAGATTGCAGGAATGATAGAAACGGACATATTAAGAGGTATTCTGCTGGAGGAAGAACGGGCCCCAAGTACTAACGAACTGGCAAAGCAGTACGCCATCAACCCTGCCACAGCCGCCAAGGGCATAAATATCCTGGTGGAGGAAGGCGTATTATATAAGAAAAGAGGAATCGGCATGTTCGTGGCAGAAGGCGCCAAGGAAAATATATTAGAGCGCAGACGCAGCGCATTCTATGAAAACTATGTAAAAAAGCTGATCCAGGAAGCGAGGAGCATCGGGCTGAATCGTGAGGAGGTTATCGATTTAATACGCAGGAACGGCGATGAGAGAAGTTGAAGCAAGCGAATAGAATAACGGAAAAGCTAAAACGGCGAGAAAGCGAAGCAGCACACGAGTCAGCCAAAGTACGCCTGGCGAGAAAAGAAATAGCAGCAAGCAGGCAACAGAAAGGAGCAAACAATGAAAATGTCAACAATAGATACCCTGGTCTGCAGGGAGTTAACCAAAAAATATAAAGACAAAGTAGCAGTAAAGAATTTCAACATGACCCTGGAAAAGGGAAAAATCTACGGCCTGATCGGCAGAAACGGAGCCGGAAAGACCACGTTACTTTCCATGTTGTCCTCCCAGAACCCGGCAACCGCAGGTGTAGTGGAATGGAACGGCGAAAACATCTGGGAGAACCCCAATGCACTTTCCCACATCTGTTTTTCCCGGGAAATCAACATCGGTACCAATGGCAGCGGTCTGGGCGAAATGAAGGCAAAACAGTACATAAAGACGGCTGCAATGTACTACCCAAACTGGAACCAGGCCATGGCTGATGAATTAATAGAAAAATTTGAACTGGACGTAAAGAAAAAATTAAATAAGCTGTCCAAAGGAATGCTCTCCATGATTACCATCATTGTAGCCATGGCCAGCAAGGCAGACTTTACCTTCCTTGATGAGCCGGTGGCAGGCCTTGACGTGGTGATGCGGGAATATTTTTACCGGTTGCTGCTGGAAGAATACACAAGGACAGGGAGAACCTTTGTGATTTCTACGCACATTATTGAGGAGGCATCGGATGTTTTTGAGGAAGTCATCATGATGAAAGATGGCGAACTTCTGTTGAAAGAAAATACTATTGACCTTCTGGAGCGCAGCTACCGTATTTCCGGACTGGCGGAGGAAGTGGAGCGCATGACCGCAGGAATGGAAGTGCATAACAGGGAAGTGACAGGAAGAAGCAAGAGCGTTACTGTACTGCTAAGAGAGGGACAGCAGCTGCCAAGAGGATTTGATGTAACGATTCAGCCGCTGAATCTGCAAAATGTATTTTTGGCACTTTGCGGAATGGGAGAATGATGTAATTCAGAACATGAAAACAGAACGGATTGTTTCGATTTCAAACAGAAATGGAGGAAAGAATGGATAGAGCGGTAAAAAAACAGGTGTGGGAACGCACTAGGCGATATTGGGGGCAGATGGGCGGCAAGATGGCACTGCAGGTCATTCTCTGTGTGTTGGTTTATATGTTTTTTATGAATACATCGATATCTGAGGGAAGTGATTTCTTTATTTCCTTTTTTTACCAGGGAATGATGGGCGCTATATTTATGGTCATAGGCCCAATCAGCTTTGTGAATACCAGCCTGCCCGTGACCATGACTTTTGGAGCGGGAAGAAAGGAATCCCTTTGGGGGATGCAGCTTGCAAATTTTTCGATGTTCTTTTTGCTGGTGTTTTTTGCAGTGTGTTCCGGATTCTATTATAAAGGAAATAGCAGCGAAGTGACCACGGAAATCGCAGTGCATGTGCTGGTGATTTATGGAATTGTTTTGCTGCTTGCCATGGATGTCGGTCAGATTGGGGTATTTGTTTCGCTGCGATTTTCCAGAAAGGGCACAGTGGTTTATATGGTCGGAGCTATTTTGGTTACCATGGGCGTGATTGTCGGCGGGGTACTGTGGGCAATGCGCCAGGGAATTGGTGACGGCATGAATCCGGGAATATTATTGCAAAGCGTCCGGGCAGCGGAAACAGTGGGACTTGCGGCAGCAGTTCTGCTTTATGTGGCGGGATTTCTCGGACTAAGGAGAAGCCTGATGACATATGAGGTGGGGAGGTAAGAAAATGAGAGTATTGAAGAATCAATGGATAAGCAGGCGCGCTGAGGCACTGACATTGTTTGCGGCGGGAGCAGTCGTGTTTCTGGCGGGCAGTGCTGTGATGGCTGCACTTATGGATGGAACAGAGAATGCATTATTCCCTTTGGGGACACTTTTCCTGATTTTTGCCCTAGGGATCATACATTTGATACAGGGAGGCATTGGCATTGTCACGGATTTTAATCTGGCGGTTTCCATGGGGGAGACGCGAAAGCGTTTTATCATCGGTTACCTGGCATTTGACGGGCTGGAATATTTGATTTCGTTGCTTTTGGTATTTATGCTGCAGTGGGTGGAGGAAGGAATAGGGCGGATATTTTATCCTGGACTCTCCTTTATCCGGGTACTTTCCGGGAAGACTCTGTATATTTTCCTGTTGTCTATTCTGGGGTTGATGGCGGCAGAGGTGCTGACGGGGGCGCTGGTGCTTAAGTTTGGGCAAAAGGTACTTTGGGGGTTGTGGGTGCTTGCCATACTGCCTTCCTTTGTTCAGGGAATCCGGCAGTGGGAACCGGTACAGATGTTTACGGAAGCGCTGAAAGGATTTTTTGTCAGTTTTTCTGCCAGTGTGGGTGTGCAGTGGATTCCGATTGTTGTGATATTGGCAGAGGCGGTGGCCTTTGTGGCTGCCTGCTGCATGCTGAGGAGACAGCGGGTGACGTTTTGAGGTTACAGCACATAGCTTTTGTCTGCGTACAATAAAACCCATTGGAAAATAACAAAAATCGCACCTGCTAAATTGCAAGTGCGATACTTTTGTTCATGACAATAGAAAGTTCGCAGAGCGTACTTTCTATTGTTTATAATAGGCTGCTTACCATAGATGTCTATCCGCCCATGGGAATTATGCTTTTATGCTTTCAGAAGCTTGAAATTGTGCAAATGCCTGTTTGAGGGCAGCGATTTCTTCGGCCTGCTTATTAAGTTGATCGTTCATTTGTTCCAGCTGAGCATCTTTTTGTTTCAGCTGGTCATTCATTTGCTCCAATTGAGTATTTTGCTGTTCCAACTGAGCATCCTTCTCTTCTAGTAGCTGCTGCTGTTGCTCTATCATATAC
>JAGASC010000122.1 GCA_017621905.1 Roseburia sp. | reverse complement strand
CTCCACTTCTGACTGTAGCCATTTTAAGCAGCACTCATTACAGTTGCTCCCGATTGACTTTGCAAATTCTTCACAATCGTCACCCATTGCATGAGGGCACATGATAACTTTTGCTAATTCCTTCATATCCATCGAATGAATGCTGTCATAATTACTCCTTCCCGAACAGACCAATTTGCCCGTCACATTCTTCTTTCTTCGTTTCTCTCGGCTTATAAGTTTTATTCATATCGCCCATATAGAAAACATCTATTTTGCAGAAATCAAAATCCTTACAATCATTCGCTGATTTCGCACTGCTATCTGACATAGTTTTCTGCTTCTTGTCGCAATAAACAGCATCCGCATAATGGCAGTGGCTGCAATATCTACAATACTGCTTCACCCTCTACTCCTCCCCACCGCGCGGCACACCATCTTTTCCAGTGTGGCATTGCTCCAATTTTTCTCTGACCGGCATCGAATTTCCTTTACTTTTTCCGTGTATTCATCCTCGGTCATATCTGCCAGATTTTCATTCGCACAAAGCATTACATCATCAAACGGCTCTCCGCATAAGTCTAACAACTTGCAATCGCCACAGTGTTGCTCTAAATCTCCGATTCTCATGACTTACTCCTTCCCACCATGTTTTTATCATGGTCTTTTATGCAAATCTAAGCTGCCCAGTCTGCTCCTGATCTATTATCGGATTCGGCACCCTTTCTCCAACTCTCAGATAACCGCAATTTGCTTCAACAAGTGCTTGAGCCATAATAGGTACTACGCTATTGCCGATTCGTGCTACCCGTTCCTTTACCGGATATACACTCCAGCGATAATCCCTGTCAATAATGTAGTCCGCCGGGAACCCCTGCATTTGCTTTAACTCTTCCGAGTTAAGCATCCGCAGGAAAATATCTTTCAGAATGTATTTCTCTCCATCGATATCCGTCACCACATTCACCAACCCGAAACGGTCCCTTGTCGTGATTGTTCCAAGCGGCTCTCTTAATTCCTGGCCACACCCATTTCCGTAATATTTAATGAGAAATGCTGATATCAGTCCAAAGTGCCCTGGTGATGTCGTTATGGTGTGCAGTGGTTCATCACATCCCTGTCCGGTCCCTGACTTATAAAATTTGCTCACAAACGCAACCACCAGACCGTATCTGTTGCTGGTATCAATCGTTTTTACCGGTTCTGTCAGAAGCTGTCCTCTGGATTCCCCTGATTTCTGTTCGCCGTGGTATTGGATCAGAAAAGCTACTGCATCTTTGTTCCGGACAATATACGGTTGCGGATTATTTACCACGTATTTTATATATCCGTTCGCAATCCGTTTCATGGTAGCATCTGCCAGAGGTTTCTTTCTGTCAAATATGGACTTACCAAGATCGGACCAGTCTATGTAATCACCACATTGCAGCCAGGGCCTTAATCCGTCTACACCGTCTTTGCTATGCGTCGCCTCTGGCCAGATAATCGGCTTTCCATCTCTTCGGAATATTGCATACCAGCGTTTTCTGGTGGTCGGTGCGCCATAATCAGCTGCTATCAGTTCCCTGCTGTCAAAATCATATCCCAGTGACTTCATGGAAGAAATAAATTTCTTATAGTCCTCTCCCTTGCGCTCCGGTATTGGATGTCCGTCCTTGTCTAACGGTCCCCATTGCTGGATTTCCTCTACGTTCTCCATTATGATCACATCCGGAAGAATTGTTTTTGCATGCTTATACACCGCCCAAGGCAATATTCTCAATCCCTGTTCCCGCGGCTTTCCTCCTTTTGCTTTACTATGGCTGGTGCAATCCGGGCTCGCCCACATCAGCGCAACGTGGCGGCCATTTACATATTTCTGCAAGTCAACTTTGAAGATATCCTCAGTTAGATGCAAGGTGTTCGGATGATTCGTTTTGTGCATCAATATAGCCTGTGGATTATGATTAATGGCAATATCTACCGGGCGCCCAAGCGCCATCTCTATTCCTACGCTTGCCCCACCGCCGCCGGCGAAACAATCAATAATTAAATCTCTCATGGCAGCACCTCCGGGAAATCATTAAACGATAACTGCTGCTCCTGTTTGTAATTCATCCAAACCGTTTCAGTTCTGGGGCTCCCATATTCTGCACAGCTGGAAAACTGCTTTTTCTGCCATCCTGAAAGATAATCGTTGTACATCTCCGATTCGTAGCCGGAAATCATTATCTTGGCCTTGCTCTGCAGTATAGCCTTAAGTAATTCTTCGTGATCAGCATCAAACATCTCATATTTGTACTGTTTTGCTGTCCTGGTACCAAGAAGATACGGCGGGTCAAGATACATAAACACGCCCTTATGGTCAAATCGCTCTATTACTTCCAGTGCAGGCCTGTTCTCAATCTGGACTGTCCGCAGGCGTTCCGCTATGTCTATAATCCATTCCGGCAGGCGGTACCAGTTCCAGAGGGCGTAAGCTCTTTCTCTGCCTACTACATCATTTTTCCAACCGACCTTATATCCGTTTGTGCGGAATCCGTGCCCCTGCCAGCACCGTATCAGAAAACCTGCCGCTCTTTGGAAGCTGGTCAGATACACAGTGGATTTTCCGTCAAATTGGCTATCGTATGTCTCACGAGAAAATGGTGTGGTCATAACCATTCTGGCAAGCCGTTCCGGATCTACTTGGATGCACCGGAAGAGGTTCGTTACGTCCGAATCCAGGTCGTTGATTGTCTCAATGTCTGATGGTGGCTTATTAAATAGCAATGCCCCGCTTCCAAAATATGGCTCCACATAGCTGTGATGCGGTGGTACCAGTTCTGCAAGTTGTCCGGCTATATTCCATTTACTGCCGGGATATTTTAATATTGTTCTCATTGGTCTACCTCCAGAAAATCATCAATGGACATCTGTTCTGCCGGAATATCCTCCCAACCAACACCTATGTAATCCAGAACTCTACCCCATCCATACTTCTCACCGGTTTCCGGATCAGTAACACAACGGTACATATAAAACTCCCATTCCTTTGGATTGCGTTCCCGGAGCTTATCAAACCTATGAGGTCTCTGCTCTAGGTGTATTCCAAATCCACACATACTGCATCCGGTTCTCTGCGCCCCGGTGGTGTACAGTTCGCCGTTCTCCCGGCTCTTGACTTCTCCATATATCTCCGGAATTATAGTATCTAACGGCTCATACTCTTTTAAGCTGCCATCTTTATTTTTCCCGTATGGCTGCTGATGGAATTTTTCTTCAAAAATACTGATATGCTCGTGGTACCACCTGTCCATCTCCAGTGCCAATGTTAATAAATCCTGCCGCATAAACGGTGCGAATGGTGCACTCCTGGTAACAGTCTTCCCGTAATAATTGCATCCGTGATCAACTAAGGCTTCCTCACGCTGTCCGCCCTCGCTTGCCATAAGCCCCAGATACGGGAAAGAATTATGTTCCTTCGCCCAATCATCACAAGGCTTCTCTTTCAGCCAATAGCAGCACTCGTTTGACACCTTAAAATTGGGCTTGTTGTAATTTACGCCCTCATTTTCATTCTCATATCCGCCAAACCGCTTAAGCCATTTTTGTGGCAGCTTCATCCTGCTGTTTTTAGCAAAATGGCCCTGCTCACCGCATTCGCCTGTTATAATCGCATGGCGGACCGTTTTATTATCTTCTGTCGGATTCTGCAAGGTGTTGATTTTCCCAGCTATGCGCTTACTGATTACCGGGAATCCAACTTCATTCAATACTTCCACCTTCGATTTGTATGAATGAAGAATTTCCACTCCAAGTGCCTTATGCACCTTCTGGATGCTATTATCTTCTATGCCTGACACCGAAATCGCCGGCACATCTATACCGATGCTCAACAGCCATATAAACAGTGTAATGCTGTCCAGACCTCCAACGGAAACATGGCAAGTTTCCCCTTCACTTGTGACCGTTTCATAAAATT
>JAGASC010000121.1 GCA_017621905.1 Roseburia sp. | reverse complement strand
TTGGAAAGAGGAAGTATATTTATGGCAGATAAGAGAGATTATTACGAAGTCTTAGGAGTGAGCAAGACCGCGACAGATGCGGATATCAAAAAAGCGTTCCGTACGGTTGCTAAAAAATATCATCCGGATATGAATCCTGGAGATGCAGATGCTGAGGCCAAGTTCAAAGAGGCGCAGGAGGCCTATGCAGTCTTAAGCGATCCGGAGAAGCGGAAACAGTATGATCAGTTCGGCCATGCGGCATTCGACGGAACCGGCGGAGCAGGTGGATTTGACTTTTCCAATATGGATATGGGAGATATCTTTGGAGATATTTTCGGCGATTTCTTTGGCGGTGGTTCCAGAAGAAGAGCAAATGATGGCCCGATGAAGGGACAGAACTTAAGAACCAGTGTAAGAATTACGTTTGAAGAGGCAGTCTTTGGATGTGAAAAAGAGATAGAGATGGTTTTGAAGGATGAGTGTAAGACCTGCCACGGAACCGGTGCAAAGCCGGGAACCAGCCCTGAAACCTGTCCAAAATGCGGCGGGAAAGGTAAAGTGGTATTTACACAGCAGTCTTTCTTTGGCACAGTACAGAATGTGCAGACCTGTCCGGACTGTGGCGGTTCCGGTAAGATTGTCCGGGAAAAATGTCCGGATTGTCGTGGAACCGGTTATATTGCAAGTAAAAAGAAAATCCAGGTATCCATTCCTGCAGGTATCGATAATGGACAGAGCGTTCGTATTCGAGAGAAAGGCGAGCCGGGAATCAACGGAGGCCCAAGAGGAGATCTTTTGGTAGAAGTGACCGTATCCAGACATCCGGTGTTCCAGCGTCAGGACATGAATATCTACTCAACAGCGCCGATTACTTATGCACAGGCGGCATTAGGCGGAGAAATCCGCATCAATACTGTGGATGGAGATGTGTTGTACGAAGTAAAACCGGGGACCCAGACAGATACCAGAATTCGCCTGAAAGGAAAAGGCGTACCGTCCCTGCGGAATAAGGCCGTGCGCGGTGACCACTATGTGACTTTGGTGGTACAGGTACCAACCGGCTTAAGTTCGGAAGCCAAGGAATTGCTGCGGCAGTTTGACGAGGAAACCGGCGGTTCCCTGAACAGGGCAAATAGCCAGGATGGATCAGCATCCGCAGAGAAACATAAGAAAAAGAAGGGATTTATGGATAAAGCTATGGATAAAATCAAGGAATCCCTGGATGATATCTAAAAGATAGTCAGAAAGCAGTGTTGGATTATTGTAAAATGAAGTGAAATCCGCTATACTTGGAATAGAAATTTGTAACTATTCAGTACCTTCATAGTTACGGCCGCAAGCCCATGAAAATCGCTTCGCGATGGGGCTTGCTTATGGCTGTTATACGTATTCTCACGCCCCATGCAGTAAATGCATAGGGCTGACCTGAACAGTTACAGAATTTTCCAGTATGGCGGATTTTTTAATGTGTAATGCTATATTTATTGGGAGAGTGAGGAAAGAGTATGAATTTATTTGTTGGTTTGATGATTCCGTTTTTGGGAACAACATTGGGAGCTGCCTGTGTTTTCTTTTTGAAGGGAAGTATTCCGCCGCTGGTGCAGAAGGCGCTGCTGGGATTTGCGTCCGGTGT
This sequence comes from Roseburia sp., assembly GCA_017621905.1. Taxonomy (GTDB): domain Bacteria; phylum Bacillota; class Clostridia; order Lachnospirales; family Lachnospiraceae; genus Roseburia. The sequence continues at coordinate 5,076 of JAGASC010000121.1, read as the reverse complement.
CATGGTGGCAGCGTCGGTCTGGTCACTTCTCATTCCGTCGATCGATATGTCGGCGGATATGGGGAAAATGGCTTTTGTACCGGCGGCAGTAGGGTTTGCGCTTGGTATCCTTTTCCTGTTGGCTATGGATCGGATTATTCCGCATTTACATATGAATGAGGAAAAACCGGAAGGAATTCACAGTCAGCTGAAGAAGACGACCATGCTGGTGCTTGCGGTAACGCTGCACAATATTCCGGAGGGAATGGCAGTGGGTGTCACTTACGCTAGTTTTATGGCAGGAAATACAGGAATTTCTCTGGCAAGTGCCTTTGCATTGTCCATTGGTATTGCGATTCAGAATTTCCCTGAGGGAGCGATTATTTCCCTGCCCCTTAAGAGTGAGGGGGGAAGTAAGAAGAAATCATTTTTCTATGGAATGGCTTCCGGAGTGGTGGAGCCTATCGCGGCGGGAGTTACCATGTTGCTGGCAGGTGTGATTACACCCTTTCTTCCGTATCTGCTGGCGTTTGCAGCCGGAGCTATGATTTATGTGGTGGTAGAGGAACTTTTGCCGGAGGCATCGGAAGGAGAACATTCTAATATCAATACGATCGGTTTTGCGGTGGGATTTCTGATTATGATGATTTTAGATGTGGCGCTTGCGTAGAACAAAGTGCGTGGAAATATAAAAGGTAAGTAACTATTCAGTACCTTCATAGTTACGACCGCAAGCCCATGAAAATCGCTGCGCGATGGGGGCTTGCTCTCACAGTATTTAGGTTTTCTCACCGCCGACACACCTGTCGGCGTGCTATGCAGTAAATGCATAGGGCTGACCTGAACAGTTACAAAGATAACAGTAAATAAGCGGTAAAAATGGAGTGTAGATGTGTAATGAGCAGACAGCGGTTTGGGCGTGAGGCGGCAGAGGAAAATGGAGGCATGAAAATATTGCAATATTTGATGATGGGAATTGGTGTGGTATTTATTGTATGGTTCGTGGCGCCGCTTTTTGCAAACGGGCTCGTCAATCTTGGGACAATAACGGGTATCGGAATAGGCGCTCTTCTCCTCATTTATGGGCTGTTTATGGGCAGAGTACACCGGTTTCTTGCCGGCGTGTGGCAGAAAAGCGGCGGTAAGGTGGCGTTGTCATTTGTGGCGATTATTGTGGCGGCAATTGTTGTGGCGGCGGCAATAGAGACAGTACTTATGGTACGGGCGGCGACGAAGGAACCGCCTGCAAATACGACGGCGGTTGTTTTAGGCTGTAGTGTCAAGGGAACAAGGCCCAGTCGGATTCTTGCAGAGCGGCTGGAGGCAGCCTACGAATATCTGATAGAAAATCCGGAGGCGGTCTGTGTGCTTTCCGGCGGACAGGGAGCGGGTGAGGACATTACGGAAGCGGAATGTATGTACCGTTATCTGATTGCAAAGGGAATTTCGGCGGAGAGGCTGATCAAGGAAGATAAATCCACCAACACGGAAGAGAACCTGCGCTACACAAAGGAACTGTTAGAGGAGCTGGGACTGGGAAATGAGATTACGATTGTCACCAGTGAGTTCCACGAATACCGGGCGAATGTGACGGCGGAGAAGTTGGGATTTGTCAGTTACAGTACACCCAGTTGGACACATTTGCTCTATTTGCCCACATATTACGTGCGGGAACTGTATGGAATCTTGTATTATATGATTGGAAAGTAGCGAACCTTTGCTGCGAAATATTTAAAAATTAAGGAAAGAATGCGAACACGAACGCGATTTTCATGGCTGGATGCCTGTAACAGTGAGAGTATCTGAACAGTTATAAAGAATGACGGGATGGAGTAAAATAGATGGCAGAAAAATTCTATGCAGTGAGAGTGGGAAAGAAACCGGGAATTTATCTTAGCTGGGATGCGTGCAAGGCTATGGTGCATGGGTTCCCAGGAGCAATATATAAGAGTTTTAAGACGAGGGAAGAGGCAGAGATATTTCTTGGTACAAGTGCGATAAAGAAGCAAAGTGAGCAATCAATTTTCTATGGAGAAAGTGAAGAAACAATCCGGGGGCAAAAAGCTGTGGAATCGGCGCAGGCGGAAGCGCAAGATGGGGAAATACCTGTAAATTATGCTTTTGTTGACGGGTCATACAATGTGGCAACAAAGGTTTACGGTTATGGAGGATTTCTGATTCATGATGGCAGAAAGGAAGTTCTGCAGGGTTCCGGCACAGACGAGGAGATGGCATCTATGCGGAATGTGGCTGGTGAGGTCCTCGGAAGCATGGCAGCCATAGAAAAGGCGATTGAACTGGGATTACCGGAGATTTCCATTTACTACGATTATGCCGGAATTGAAATGTGGGCAAACGGAAGCTGGAAGCGGAATAAAAAGGGAACGATAGCTTATTATGATTATGTTTGTTCCGTTCGGGACAAGCTTCAAATCCGCTTTGTAAAGGTGAAAGGACATTCAGGCGTTGAGGGAAATGAGGAAGCGGACCGGTTGGCAAAGGAGGCAGTAGGGAATCTGTAAATAGTTTTTTTACTTTTATACTTTGCACTTTGAGTTTAATGTGTTAAAATGGTACATTATAAAATATAAATGAAAGAAAAGAGGAGACATTGATTATGAAACGATCCAAAATTTTAGTAATGATTTTAACGCTTGCATTATGTATCGGCTGTCTTGCCGGCTGTGGCGGTTCCAATTATACCGCTAACAATACCGAGTATGTGATCGGTCTTTCCGGCCCGCTTACCGGTGGTGCAGCCGTTTATGGTGTGGCGGTACAGCAGTCCGCGCAGATGGCGGTTGACGAGATCAACGCTGCAGGCGGCTTGAATGGTGTTTCGTTTAAGCTGATTGCAACCGACGACACCAATGATGCTGCAAAGCTTGCTACCAACTATTCTTCCATGCTTGAGCAGGGCATGCAGGTATCTTTAGGCACCGTAACTACAGCTCCGGGCCTTGAGTTTACCAATCTTTCTGCTGAGGATAACGTATTTTTCCTGACACCTTCCGCATCCGGCGATGATATTCCGAAGAACGACAACGGATTTCAGATGTGTTTTGCAGATGGAAATCAGGGTGCAGTTGCAGCTGATTTCGTAAATTCTCTTGGACTTTCCGAGATTGGTATTTTCTACAAATCCGATGATCCATATTCCAACGGAATTTATCAGCAGTTTAAGGAGAATTTGAATTCTTCCATCTCTACGGTAGAAGCAGTCTTTACAGATGCAAATGCGACTGACTTTTCTACTCAGATTACAACATTAAAGAATTGTTCCTTTATCTTTATGCCAATTTACTACACACCTGCGTCTCTTTTTATGACTCAGGCAAAGGACACAATTGCTGCGGATGCAATTTATTACGGATGTGACGGATTTGACGGTATCGGATCTGCAGAGGGCTTTGATATTGCTTCTATCCCACAGGAAGTTACCATGCTTTCTCATTTTGATTCCAATGCTACAGAGGGAGCAGCTGCAGAGTATATTCAGAAATACACGGAAAAATATGGTACAGATACCTTAAATCAGTTCGGAGCTTCTGCATATGATTGTGTGTACGCGATTTATAATGCTATGCAGACTGCAATTGACGGAGGAGCAAAGATTGATGTTACGATTTCTGCGTCAGATCTCTGCGACATCTTAAAAGAGCAGTTTACCGGCGGATTTACATATTCAGGTGCTACCGGTGATAACATCACCTGGGAGGACAACGGCTACGTTTCTAAAGGCGCTGTAAAATATGTGATTAAGGAAGCAGACTAATTTTCTTGTAACTGTTCAGTACCTTCGCAGTTACATTTAACTTTCGATAACTTTTATTACGATGTTTATTTTGCCGGCGGAGATTTTTTCAGTCCACGTGTCAGCCAGCTGACTTGGGACTGTAACAGGCAACAAACGCATTTAAGGTCGCCTTTGGCGAGGCGGGTGTTGCGTTGGCTTGTTTAATCTGCGCCGGCGAATTAGTAAGGATATGTAACTGTGAGAGTATGACACAGTTACAATGATACATATCAAGTCAGAAAAAGAGATTAGCTCCGGCATGGAGGAAAAATATGGAAATAATCGAAACTTTAATCAACGGTTTAAGCTCCGGCGGTACCTATGCGATGATCGCATTGGGTTATACCATGGTATACGGTATTGCAAAGATGCTTAACTTCGCTCACGGTGATATTATAATGGTGGGTGGTTATATGATTTATGTCACGATGGCAGCCCTGGGCAATCCGATCCTCGGACTTGCGGCCGCTATTGTATTTTGCGTTCTGCTTGGAATTTTTATTGAAAAAGTTGCCTATAAGCCACTGCGTGGCGCCTCACCTCTGGCGGTACTTATTACCGCTATCGGTGTGAGCTACCTGCTTCAGAGTATGGCTCAGATGATTTTTGGCTCCTCTCCTAAGATGGTAATTGTTGCCGATCTGGGCAATCTGACTTTAGGAAGTCTGAAAATCCCATACGATACGGTGATTACCCTGGTGTGCTCCTTTGCCATCATGATTGCCTTGAGTATCTTTGTAAAATACACAAAGATTGGCCGTGCCATGATAGCTGTATCCGAGGATAGAGGCGCAGCTTCACTTATGGGAATCAATGTAAACGGAATCATTACAATTACCTTTGCCATCGGCTCGGCTCTTGCAGCTGTTGCGGGATTTTTTATGTTGATGAAGTCCCCCAGCCTTTCAAACACACTGGGCGCGATGCCGGGAATTAAGGCCTTTACCGCTGCGGTTATCGGAGGAATTGGCTCTATACCGGGTGCTATGCTGGGCGGTATTCTGATGGGAGTTGTTGAGGCTGTTTCCTTTAAAATTACTGTGATTGCTCCTTATACGGATGCTATCGAATTTATGATACTTATTATTATCCTTCTTGTAAGACCTTCGGGCATACTTGGTAAGAAAAGGAGGGAAAAGGTATAATGGCAAATAAGTTTAAAAATATAAAATGGAAGCACTACGTCAATTATATTGTTGTAGCAGCATTTCTTATCTTTTTAACGGTAGTTTCTTTTACCGGTTCTTTGTCTTCTTCAAATATATATCTTATTGAAAAAATTGCAATTGCCATTATTCTTT